>JANWKQ010000086.1 GCA_025451295.1 Flavobacteriales bacterium
GGATATATTTTAATGGGTTGTACACAAAACATCTCGAGGGTCCAGTAACCACTAAAGCCAACATCACCAAAACCTGCCGTGATATGGACAAATAAACCAAGCCTTCCGATAGAACTCCTGCCTTCCAGCATCGGTACGTATTTTCCAGTCTCCGTATATTCAACCGTTCTGCCGAGATATAATTTGCCGGGCTGCAATACCATCCCTTCCTCGGGGAGGATATGTGTAGTGGCTAAATTCTGTTTTTTCATATCCAGGATCACATCATCATAAATTAATACCTCATTATGCAGAGTAAGGTTGTAACTATTCGGGTTTAACTGACTCTCATTAAAAGGAGTGATCTGAATATTTTCACCCAATTGCTTTTTTATTTCAATACCACTCAATATCATGTTAGATGGAATAATTTTCATCAAAATTAATAACCCGTTCGACAAAAACGCGATAAAAGGAATCTTTTGGGGATTTTAATACAAGCATGAATGAGTGGAGTGTGATTGTTTTTCAATAAAAAACAGTATTTTGGTCATATTAAATTGAACTATAAATGAAAAGAAAAACGGTCTTTTTGATCATATTTCTGATTACCCTATTTGCTGCTGCTGCGGTATATGTTTATTTCGAGTATTATGCAAAAGGGAATGCGAATATCGAAAACCAGAAAACCGATTTTAAAATCAGTTCTGTGGACCTCATCTCTGAATTTGAAAAAAATGACACTTCAGCGAATTCGAAATACAATGATAAGGTTTTGGAGATTACAGGGAAGGTAAACAAGACCATACCCGGGGACAGCATCACCTCTGTGGTGATGGATGAAGGCAAAAATTTAACAATTACAATAGAAATGTATGCCCGCCACAACAATCTGGCAAAGAATTTGAAAGCAGGAGATAATGTAACCATCAAAGGACTGTATGTTGGCTATATCTTTGATCCGCTGTTAGCGGATTTTGGAGAAAAGGGCGACATTAAACTTAAGAAGGGGTCGATTGTCAAATAACAAATATCATGAAAATGAAAAAAATTATCGGAGTCCTGGCATTGATAGCCATTAGTTCAACCGCATTTGCTCAAAAATACAGTACTAAAATCGGGAGTGTAAGCTTTCATTCCAGGGCTACGCTGGAAGACATTGATGCCCAAAACAACCAGGTGAGTGCCGCCCTAAATGCAGCTACGGGTGAGGTTGCCTTTGTGGTTTTGATCAAGTCGTTTGAATTCGACAAAGCACTTATGCAGACCCACTTTAATGATACATACATGGAGTCGGACAAAACCGGTTACGACAAGTCAACTTTTAGTGGGACTATTACCAATAACAGTAGTGTGAAGTATGTGGTGAACGGAAGCTATAATGTGTCTGTTTCAGGAACATTAAAGATCCATGGTGTTTCAAAGGAGGTTACCACATCAGGTACCATTGCTGTGAATGGTTCTACCGTAACCATTACCTCATCTTTCAAGGTGAAACTGGATGATTATGCCATCAAGAATGATAAAGTGAAGAATATTGCGAATGAAATTGAGGTAAAAGTAAACTGTGCCCTCTCAAAAATATAGATTGAATGAAGAAACTTTTTGGTCTTGTGGTGGTTCTCTTTCTCCTTGCAGGTTTTTCAACCGGATGCTATTATGACAATGAGGAAACCCTTTACCCCTCTGGTGTATGTGATACTGTTGATGTAAGATACAGCAACCAGGTTAACTATATTATCAGCAATAAATGTTATGATTGTCATAGTAATGCTACGGCACCACTTAGCGGCAGTGATGTAAGTTTCGAAGGATATGCTAATATATCCGGTTATTTATCCGCAGGGTCTGGTGATGTCAACTTTACACATTCCATTGACCATTCAGTTGGATATACCCCCATGCCAAAAGACCAGCCCAAACTCAGCAGTTGTGAGATTGGAACACTTATCAAATGGGTTAACAACGGGTATCCGGATAATTAAACCAGTGGGCGCATGAAAAAAATCTACATCCTCTTATTTTTTATCCTTTCAAATACTATTTGGTCACAAGGTCTTTTAGATGAATTGCAGGATTCAACACCCAAAAAAGAATACACTGTAGGCACCTTTAAGGGGGTAAGAGTGATCAACGGACAATCTGTTGAAATGCCTGGCAAAGGAGAATTGTTGTTTATGATACAGCATCGTTTTGGCAGTGTAAGAGGAGGTATTGTAGATCTGCTTGGCTTAGACCTGGCCGGAATTCGGTTTGGCCTCGAATATACATTGCCATTTTATGATGGACGCATTTGTATTGGTATTGGAAGAAGCAATTATCTAAAGGTTTGGGATGGATTTCTGAAGTATCAGATATTTCGTCAGAGCAAAGGGCCGAAATCATTCCCTTTTACCATTGACCTATATGCCAGCATGGGAATATCAACCATCAATTTTACGGATCCGGATCGTAACAATTATTTTAGTTCAAGACTTAGTTATTGTTTCCAGATCTTATGGGCCAGAAAATTTTGCAGATGGTTTTCATTCCAGTTAACACCAACCCTTTTGCATCAAAACCTCGTACCGCTCAAGGAAGACCAGAATACCACATTCCATTTAGGCTTTGGGGGTAAATTCAGGGTCTCAAATCGGGTATCCATTACCGCAGAATATTTCTGGCCGGTTTCCGGACAGAATTTTGCAGATGTAAATAACCTGCCCATCAAAGGACCTTTATCCATTGGTGTTGATTGGGAAACCGGTGGACACGTATTTCAATTCATGTTAAGTAACTCGCAAGCTTGTTATGATAATAGCTTTATTGCTGGCGCAACCCATGATTGGTTAAACGGTGATATCCATTTTGGATTCAACATTCAACGTACCTTTTCGTTCCAAAAAGGAGCTGGCAAAAAATATAAGACCAAAGGGAATTAACCTCTTTCCAACCAATTAAGGGAGCTTTTTTTCAATGTTTTCAAGAATTTTAGATACCGCAGGACAAACCATAGCATTATTGAATGTTAAGGTCGAAATTTCATTCATATTTCTCCGGTTTGTATGTGGATATTCTCCGCAAGCCTTTGGTTTTATATCATAAATAGAACAATAATTAGATTTATCTAAAAAAATACACGGTGTTGACTTTAAAATATAGTCATTATCCTCATCTAAGCGTAAATATTGTTCAATAAAGGCTCCTGGTTTTTGGTTTAGATGATGGGCTATTCGTTCTATATCTTTTTGGGTAAATAAGGGTCCTGTGGTTTTGCAACAATTAGCACATTTGAGACAATCAATTTGTTCGAATACCTTATCATGTTCTTCATGAAAATAGGAATCCACTTGTTTCACAGGAAGCTTATTTAATTTGGCCAAAAGCTGTTTGATCTGCTTTTTCCTGCTTTTCGCTTTTTCTAAAATATTGCCGTATTCCATAGTATCTATGGGATGGAACCTTATTTTAAAACTATTTTCAGGTATACCGGCTGGTGGTCCGAATTTTCGAATCCAAGATCAATACCCTTCACCGCGATGGCGTCGATATTGGGAGATAATAAGAAATAGTCGATAATCACTTCATCGGTTCTACCTTTTATATAGGGCTCATAGAGTTTACGATTCGTTCCCAGAGAAGGATCGTATATATATTTCCAGCCTTGTTCCGGATAATTAAGGTCCATGGTTTTTTCCACAATTCCGTCCTTTCCCTTTTGTTTAAGATGGGAAGTATATCCGGGAGGATAAGTGTTCCAATCACCACCTACAATCACATAATTTCCCTTTTTATATTCAGCCAGCAATTTCACTTTTAAAGTATCCAGTTGACGTTGCTTTACTGTACCATCGTCATAAGCACTTAAATGCTGATTGATCACTACCAGGTCCTTACCATTTGCCAATGGATACCGGAGCTCCATATAACAACGCTTGAGCATAAACAAGCCGGTTGGCCATGAGGCATCCTGTGCTAAAGAAAAACGATGCGCTGCGGCTGGTTTAATCCTTGCCAGTGTTACAATTCCACCAAAGCATTTACCATATGGGTTGGAAACCGGCTGAGGAACAAAAAGAGATTTATAATTCGTGGCATACGCATAACATGAATATGGGCATGCCTTTGCTATCTCAGTAACCTGATCCTGAAAATAACTTCGTTTAGAGCTCTTGTCCACTTCCTGGAGCAGCATAAAGTCAACGGTATCCATTTGCTTTAATGAAGCAATAATACCATTCATATACTTTTGATTGAGTTCCCTTGAAGGTCTCACCATTTTGCCTCCATCAAAAAAGAAATCCTGCTCAGCTCCCAGACCTCCATAACCAATATTCCAGGTATAAAGACTAAGTGTATCTTTAGATATTCTGGAGCCGTTTGGGCCAAGGGTAATAGTATCCGCTTCATTGATACAAACAATCTTTACATCTTCTATGGGCGCCGGGCGATAATCCTTCATGGTCATATAGCCCAGAAAGCCTGCAAATATCAGTATGATGCTGAGGATGGTAATACCAAAGATTTTGAGGATTTTCTTAAAGAGTTTCATCTATCTACAAATATATAAAAAAGACGAAGACCGAAGACGGATGCTGGAAGCCATGTTATATTCCAACTTCTGTCTTCTGTCTTCCAGCTTCAGTCTTTTTCACTAATTTGGCGGCTTAATTACAACCTATGTCAGCCACATTCCAACTTGCCACTTCAGATGGCCTTCAACTTAGCGGAACGTCTTATGCCCCAACCGGCGAAATAAAAGGTGTTGTTGTTTTATTACACGGGATGGGTGAACATTTTGGCCGTTATAAACACGTAGCGGATTTTTTTAGCACGATTGGATATGCAACAGTTGGAATGGATCACCGGGGTCATGGTAACTCTGGTGGCAAGAAAGGCCATACACCGTCATACGATCAACTCATGAATGACATCGATCTGTTGATGAGCAAGACCAGGGAAATGTTCCCGGGCAAACCAATTGTATTGTACGGACATAGTATGGGAGCTAACCTGGCGGCTAATTATGCACTGCGCAAAAAACCATCGCTTAAAGGGCTTATATTAACAGGACCTTATTTCAGATTGGCCTTTGATCCACCGGCATGGAAAGTGAAACTGGGCAAGATCAGCGCGGGAATTATTCCTACCCTCACTCAACCAACCGGACTTGAAGTGGAAGCGATCTCCAGAGATCCGAAAGTGGTGGAAGCTTATAAGGCAGACCCCCTTGTTCATGACAAGATCACCTCTGCTTTCTTTGTGAATGTTCATTCAGCAGGACCATATGCAATCGAGCATGCCAGCGAATTGACCATGAAAACACTCACCATGCATGGAACAGCAGACAGACTTACTTCATCAAAAGGAACGGAAGAATTTGCTAATAAAAATTCGCAAATGGTGGAATTGAAATTATGGGATGGATTTTATCATGAAATTCATAATGAACCTGAAAAACAACAGGTTTTTGACTATATCGCCAACTGGCTTTCTAAAGGATAGAAACCAACCCGGGAAGCCCTTTCCCGTTATAATAATTCTTACATAAGAGTTGGATATCATCAACACTGCAGGTGATAATTTTATGATCAATGGCTTTTTTGATCATCACAATCTCCGATGGGGAGACCTTTCCATCGATGACCATACCGAAGATGATGATCTTTTCCACACCCCTTTGAGTTTTTTCTGCCGAAGCCTCCAGTCTTTCAAAGTAATTTTCAGGGAGTTCATGTTTGGTTTGAAGAGGGATGGAAAATGTTTTAAGCAATAAATTGCCAAACATAAAATGGCTGTAGTTATATTTCCGTTTAATGATGCTGATGTACTGTAGGGTGTCGTAGATGAACCCTTTGAATTCTGAATCATCCTTGTAGGTGAGATACATTTCCTTCACAAATTTTTCCGTAAGAGGCTTGCTAAATATTCTGATCCGCACTTCATGCAGGATTTTTCGTGAAGCGAGTACATTCCAGAATGCAAACACTGGCACACCCAGCATGTCCATAAAAACACGCCCAACTGTACGTCCGCCCAGCCTGCTTACCACCACCCGGATGAGAATATTGCTCAGTGCAGCTTTATAGAAATTGATCAGCAGATAGACGGTGAGAGCAGCTTTTGGAACCCCCTGATATGGGTTCATCCCAATCTCTTTTCCATGTTTGGCCGCCTTTTCGAGACCCACCTGTGCCAGCTTTCCCACTTCTTCACGGAAATCAGGATTAGACGGATGCGGATAATTGCAAACGATAATAAGTTTTTTGATAGCTTTCAGGTTTACATAATAGAGAAGATAAAGTTCAATATAGGCTAATACAAAACCGTATAAGGTAAAAATGATGTTATATTTGAAGGAGTAGTTAACAATGGGCAAATGAATGAGGGTCCTGGGAAACCATAGCGGGAAAATATATTTCGTTACGAAAAGGATCACCACCCCGATTCCACCAAGAAAGGCAGACCAGGCCAGGGCACCAAGATAAATTTTCCGGATATGGGTTGCTTCTTCGTCATCCAGGATGAATGCATTGGGGTCGTTTGAATAGTTTTCATTTTCGACCTCCAGGATAATTCGTTCCGCCGTTTTTTGCAGAATACCCTTTTGTTTTTCCTTATCCATAGGATAAATATATCAGATTTTAAGAACTCTTTGGATCTGTCTTTTTAAGGGCATGGAATTTGATGTATATTTGTTCTATGATTAAAAGACTTTCTTTCTTTATTCCCGTATTATTCACCACCGGGTTGTTTGCCCAAACGGCTGGAAAGGTAGAGGTTGCTTTTGATCCTGGAATTGAAGGTATAATGGGCGGTTATATTGCCAAAGCTTTGGACGAGGAACCACAGGGGTTCAGGGTGCAAATCTGCACGGAAAGCGGAAACAATGCCCGGGATATTGCTAATGGCCAGAAAGCCCATTTCTATACCAAATACGAAGGAAAAAAGGCTTATCTTGAATGGGATACACCGAATTTTAAGGTAAGGGTAGGTGATTTTAAGAACCGTTTGGAGGCGACTCTTTACTGGAAGCAGGTAAGTGAAGATTTTCCTACCTCATACGTGGTAATGGATGAGATAAAGCTTTATAAAGCCAACGATTAGTTAACCTCGGCCCCAAGATCAACCGCTTCCATTTCCAATTTACCCTCTTTTGTTTCCATTACCCAGTCCTCATCTTTTTCTGCCGGTGGTAAAACCAGCTTGTTACCCATAAAATCAAGACGTTTCCCTGGCCATATATATGCTTTCCAGCAATAGGCGGTAAGTGTATTCAAATCAAGATTGGGATGGATATTAGGCGTTATTTCTCTCTTATGGTATTCCGGATATAGGCTCCAATGCATGGAAGGTCGCATGTGATGAGCTCCATGATATCCATTATTGCAAACCAGAAAGTTAAATAGTTTGCCTTTAAAACTTCTCGAATGATTATACGGATGGTCCTCATCGCAACCATCATGTTGCCAATAATTAGTGCCAAATATTCCCCAAACCGCATATAAGTTGGGAATCATGAGAAAGATAAGCGCCCTTTTCCAGTCAATGATGAACCACGTAATTCTCCATGCCCATAAAACCGCTATTTCGAGTCTATATTGACTTCTCCATTTTGGTTTTGTAGGACCCACTTCTTTTACAAATTTACTTTCTGTACGTATGATACCAGGGATCATGAAAAAGAAGAACAGGAATTGATTTAGAAAATTCCATTTGAATCTCATCTTACCTGTTCGTGCATTGTCTTTGGGAGTTTGAAGATGTTTATGATGACTTAAGTTATGTCCCGGGACATAGCCTGTCGCAGGGCTTCCGAAAGCCATACTCAACAATATAAAATCAATTTTATTGAGGGTTTTATTGTAAAAAATGGGACAGTGAACAGTATTGTGAATGGTAATGGCTACCATGAAATTAATGCAGCATAGAAATATTTCAGCCGGTAAAATATAATACCATTTGAGTGGTACAAAAAACCAGCAACCGACAAACATCCCGAAATAAGTGGCGAGAAATGCTAAGGTTCGGTAGTCAGCCTTGTATTTAAGAAGCCGTGACATGACCCCAAAAATAAGAAAATTCAATGAAATCTAAAAATGATAAATAGGATTTAGGTCTTGAAAATGGACTATTCGACTACTGTAACAATACCTTTTTCAAGGAGTTCCTTCTGGAATTTTTTGGCTGCTTTTTCCACTTTGGGATAACTCAAAAAACCAAGGGCACCACCCATCAATTCGATGGTGGTAAAAACCCCGCCAGTAAATGCGCCTGCAACGCCCAATACAGCTGCATCAGCGCCGGTTAAGTAAAGATTTTTTACCGGTGTTTTTACATGATTCCATTTTTTCAGCATCCTGTCGGGCGAAGTATGCATTCCATATATACACCCTTTGTTATGCATGGTAAAATGCTCAGTACTAAGGGGGGTAGAAAGTTCATAGAAATCAATTATATCTCTAAACCCAGGATAATGGGCTTCAATGAAATCAATCATTCTTTCGGCCAGCATTTTTTTAAAATCCTCATATTCATTTCCCCTCTTTTTCCATCTTTCTTCTTTCCACTTTTCGAAGACTTCATAACTGATAAACGTGATAATCTCACCAGTATAAACAGTGGCTTCCGGATCCTTCAATGATGGGAAAGAAAGGAAGGCCATTTTCATTCTATTTTCAACAATGGCATCCAGGTCTTTGAACATTTCATCATGATCATACTGATCGAATATCCAATGATTTTCTCCCTTAAATCCAAGTTTTTCAGGTGATTCTTTAAACCCTATATATAAACATAAGTGTGATAATCCATCGGGATGATCACGAACTTCATCTGGAAAATCAGCTCCAAAATCTTTATGTAATAAATTGCAGTATGTATTATATGCACCTGCACAGGAGACAATAATTGGAGCATACAGAACTTCTTCCGTTCTTTTCTTTCCCTGCTTTACATCCACTTTTACACCCACAGCCTTACCATTTTCCACAATAATATCGGTTACTTCATGGTTGACCAATATCTTACCTCCGGCTTTTTCAATAATCGGCTCAATGGCTTCTGCAATGGTTTTTGCAGAACCTATTGGATAGTAACCACCATTATAAAAATGTTTTACTACCATGGCATGGTTGCAAAAAGAACCTTTGCCAGGAACTGCTCCATAGTTTCCCCATTGAGAAACCAATAAACCCTTTAATTTATTATCTGTAAATGTTTGATCTAAATATTCTTTTGTACTCATTGTAGCCAATTTCGTTGTGGCTGCAGATGGTTTTTTAATCGGTTTTAATAAGGAAGGCAAATGTTTGTAGATGATGTTATCTCTATACCAGTTGTCGGCTTTCACCACATCGATTAAATATTTTTTGATAGCCTTTTCTTCATGGGGAAACTGCACAATGAGTTTTTTTTCAAACTCGGTGCTACTGCTAGGGCATTCGAAAGTAAAATCCGGAAAAACAAATTTGTCGAAAATATAAGGCATCTTTTTCCACCTTACTTTACCCTGAGTGGCATAATCAAACAAAACCCTGAAAACATGTCCTTCTTCCAAATCTCCAACATAATGGACACCAACATCCCAGTGATACCCTTTTTCTCTTTTGAAGGTATGGGTAAATCCGCCGACAATATAGTGTTGTTCTAAAATGAGAACTTTCTTCCCTTTTAACTGGGACATTAACGAGCCCACTGTAAGTCCCCCTAAACCAGATCCTATGATAATAATGTCGTAACCGCTGTCTTTACTCATGGAGGATTAAACTCAAAAAAGTGGTGCAAGTATAGAACTTAATTTAAATAATAGCTAATTATTGCCATAATTAGCCCCTTCCATCTCATCCGTTACATCGGCCTTTTAACTAAAATAGAGGTTCAAAAGTCCCTATAAAATTGTACCTTTGCCCCACTTATTTAAAACATGCTTAGGTATAAAGAAGACATAAGAACCATCTTGTTTGTTGGGATTTACTTTGCCCTGGCAGCCTTTACATGGTATATACTGCCATTAAAATGGTATTTGGCAGTACCACTTATCTTTCTAAATTGTTTATTATCATTCTTTTGTGCGACCATTGTGCACAATACAATCCATTGCCCTATATTTAAAAATCGAAAAATTAACAGGGTATTTCAGGTCATTCTATCCTTTACCTATGGACATCCGGTAAGCGCTTATGTACCAGGGCATAACTTCAGCCATCATAAGTATACCCAAAGTGATAAGGATAACATAAGAACATCGAAAGCCAGATTTAAATGGAATTTCCTAAATCAACTGCTTTTCTTTTATATCATGAGTCTTGATATTCTAAAGGCGGAAATGAGATTTACGAGAAAAATGAAGAAAGAAAAACCACGATGGTACAAGCAATATATGATTGAAAATATTTTATTGAATGTGGTAAAGATTACATTGCTCATCATCGATTGGAAAATGTTCCTGTTGGTGGTTGTTATTCCACATCAATATGCTGCGTGGGGAATTGTAGGAACTAACTATTGGCAGCATGAAGGGTGTGATGAAAGCCATGCATACAATCACAGCAGAAACTTTACCGGAAAATTCCTGAATTTTTTTGCGTTTAATAATGGCTACCATGGTATGCATCATTTGAGACCAGGACTTCATTGGAGCCTGCTGCCTAAATATCATGCGAAATACATAAGACCTTATATACACCCTAATCTTGATCGAAAAAGTCTTTTTGTTTATTGCTGGCAGGCATATATATGGCCGGGGAAAAGAATAGACTATTTAGGAAATCCTGTTGTGCTAAAGCCGAAGGAGAAAGATAGGGACTGGGTTGAAGATGTTCCAATTAGCGAGCATACCGCTTCACTCGGAGCCATAAGATAGCCGCACTATTATTTATAAAATTCTTTGATGCGACTAATGACATACTCCTGTTTTTTAGGTGTTAGATTGTAGTACATGGGAAGCCTTACAATCCTCTCACTTATGCTCTCAGTATTCCGGAGGGATCTGCTAAAATTATTTTTAACACTAAAATCAGTCAAATGCAGTGGATAATAATGAAAGGTTGCCTCGATTCCATCCGACTTTAACTGTTGGATCAGATTCAATCTTTCATTTGAGTTTCGGGTGAGGATGTAAAAAATATGACCATTCATTCCTTCAATTATTGGTGATAGAATAATCTTCTTTTTCTCCAGTTTCAATAAACCCCTGTGATATTTTTTACTGAGACCGATCCTTTTTTTGTTGATCTTTTCTATCAGCTTAAGACTAGCGAGAAGCATGGCACAAAGTGGTTCAGCAAGCAAGAAGTTCGACCCAAGGCTTTTCCATGAATAAAAGTTGACTTTTTTGTGGATAAAATTTATTTTATCCGTACCACATTGAGCAACTGTATGAGCTGTTTCCAGATATTTTATGTTGTTAATCACTACAGCGCCTCCCTGCCCGCAGGAAATATTTTTCGTTTCATGAAACGAAAAGGTTGCAAAATCTCCGATAGATCCCACAAACTCATTTCCAGCTTTGGTACCTATACAATGTGCTGCATCTTCTATGACTGGAATATTGTATTTTTTTTTGAGCTTTCTCAGCCCTGAGAAATCTATGACAAGCCCACCATAGTGAACAACCACAATAGCCCTGGTTTTTGGGCCAATTACTTCCTCAATTTTTTTGATATCAATACTGGGATGGTGTGCATATGTGTCCACAAAAATGAGCTTAGCTCCGCGGAGTGCAAAAGCATTGGCTGTAGAAACATAGGTAAAGGATGGGAGTATGATCTCATCACCTGGCTTTATATCCAGGGTTAAAGCAATTAGTTCAAGTGCTGAGGTACAGGATGGAGTTAGAATGATATGTTCAAAGCCAAATTTTCTCCTGAGCAATTTTTTACAGGCTTCGTAATATTTACCCTGCGTCCTTAACAAATCGGGACCATGGGATGATTTACTAAATGCGGAATCCGGAGCGTAGGGCTCATTAAATGGCACATTCATCAAGCAAAGCTAATATAAAAAGGTGCACGGCCGCAATAAAAAAACTTCTGTGGATGCAGGAAGTTTTTTTTAATTCTTAATAATGCGTTTCGTTATTTTACCCCCATTCTCAAATAATACGTTCAGGAAATAAACCCCGGCGCTTTCTTCGGAAATATCAATCTCCTTTACCAGAAGCTCTTCTCCCTTATTTATTTCAGACCGATATATGATTTTTCCCTGAATGTCAACAATAAAAATATTGATATTACCTGTGAGGTTGCTCTTGATCGATAGGTAGAATTTACCGTCTGAAGGATTTGGATAAAGGATGAGATCATCATCATTGAGATCTTCTGTAAACAAACAACCGGAAATCAATATGCTGTCCGTTGCAAAATTTGTACAGCTATTTATGTCTGTGAAGTTATACGTAATTACATAATAACCCAATGAAAGACCCTGTGGATCAAACGTTGTCCCGGAGACATTTGTCCCTGAATAAGTTCCTCCGACTGGTGATGATCCCGAAAGATTCACCAAACCATAAGAACTGCATACGCTATCGGTTGCGAAATTAAAACTAACGGAAGGCAAAGAGTTCACGGTGACTGTTAGCGTGGAAGTATTAGTACAACTATTTAAATCGGTTCCTGTAACAGTATAAGTTTGAGTTCCACTTGCTACAAAAGGTGTTGCATTTATCACTCCGCCGGTCCAGGAATATGAGTTTGCTCCCGTACCGTTCAATGTTACGTTTGTTCCTGAACAAACAATGGCGGATGGTGAAACCGATGCACCAACGCTTGGCAATGAATTAATCGTTATAGTTTGAGTAGCGGTATTCGTGCAACCATTGGCACCTGTTCCGGTTACTGTATAAGTTTGGGTGCCTGCCGGTAGAAAAGGAATCCCATCTGTAATTCCGCCCGTCCAGATAAAAATCACCGCACCAGTGCCGGTAAGGGTTACGTTCGATCCTGTACAAACAGAGTCAGAAGGAGTAACAGAAACCCCAATAGAAGGTGCGGGATTAACTGTAATCAATCTCGTTGCCGTATTTGTACAGCCGAATACACTTGTTCCGGTTACCGTATACGTAGTGGTGGTCGTTGCCGGAAACGCAACACCATTTGTTATACCACCTGTCCATGAATAGGTGCTTGCTCCTGTTCCATTTAATGTAATATTGGTTCCTTCGCAGATGGTAGCAGCAGGAACAACTGTACTGTTAACCGAAGGCAATGGATTAACGGTGACAGATTGCGTGGCAGTAGCAGTGCATCCATTTGATGCCGTTCCGGTAACGGTATAAGTAGCTGTTCCAACGGGAACGAATGGAACTGCATTGGTAGCACCACCGGTCCAGGTATAAGAAATAGCTCCACCACCATTCAGTGTTATGGTACCCCCGGCGCATATTGAATCATTTGGAGTTACCGAACCAACCACCACCGGATTGGTGAGAACCGTTACTGTTTGGGTCGCTGTATTTGTACAACCATTAATATCTGTTCCGGTTACCGTATAAGTTTGAGTGCTGGTGGCAGAAAATGGTACGCCATTCGTAACTCCTCCGGTCCAAGTATAACCGAGGCCCCCCCCCCCGAGAAGACTGACCATTTCACCATTACAAACAGTTGAACTGGGTGATGCGCTCCCGGTGATCGTTGGATTCGCAGGAACGGTGATGGTTACATCACTAATGGATTGTGTGCAGGGGCCATTGCTTACCGTCCACCTGAAAGTGGAGGAAGTTCCAGGAGTAAGACCTGTTACACCAGATGCGTTATTTCCTGGAGAGGTAACAACCCCGGTTCCAGATACCACCGTCCATAAACCTGTTCCAAATGTGGGCACAGTTGCATTAAGTGTTGCGGTGGTTGCCCCGCAAGCTGCCGTAAAGTTGGTTCCCGCAAATGAAGCGCTGGGTTGATGAAAAACAGTAATAACCTGAGTAGTGGAACAATATCCATAGGTATAGGTGATCGTATAATTCCCCGTTGATCCTGCCGGCGTTGGCGCTGTGAAAGTGGTTCCTGCAACACCGGTTCCGGTAAAGGTTCCAATATTTCCGGAATTGGGTTGCGCCGAGCCTACAGGTGCCGGCGTAGCCGTTAAGGTTCTGGTCTGACCCTGACACATGCTTGAACTGGAGGAAGTGATGGTGAGGTTATTATTTTGACGTACCCTGACAGTGATGGAAGATGTTCCTCCAGCAAGACAGGCATATTGTCTGACATCAATAGCGGTATAATCTGTAAACCCAGGCACAATAACCATGGAAGCCAATACTCCTGCACATTCAGGGCCGTTATCATCATTATAAGCATAAGGCCCGGTAGTAGCAGCAAGGCCCTGAAAGGCCGCCAGATGTGTATCGTAAGGATTTCCGCAGGTCGAAATGGTATAACATGCCCCCTGCAATACGGGAATTCTGAAGTACATTCCAGGGCCATAGCCCCCAACACTCGTAAAATTACCACAACCACTGTTGGGCAATATTTCGCCAAAATACACAGCACTTCTGGCACAGCCTGATTGACCACCCTGTATGGTATTTACACAGGCCTGGCTTTTTGCATTGCCGATAAACAATAAGATTGACACACAACTTAGGAATAGTGCTTTCTTCATAAACGAGGGTTTAAATATTCAAAAGAATTAGGTTCTTTCAATTTAAGTAAAGCAAAGATGCTATTTTTTTTCACTTTAAGAAAAGAATATTCAATTAAATTTACCCTCGTTATGGGAAAGGAAAAAACGGAGTTGAAAAAGAATAAATCATGGTTGGGTTATCTTCTCATTTTTTTTGCAGCTTTCCTTTTGTATGCCAATACGATACCGCATGAATATGTTTGGGACGACAAGATCGTAATAGAAAAAAATCCTCGGGTACAAAAGGGGATCCAGGGCATTCCTGATCTTTTTGTTAAATACAATTCTCAATTCCAATATGATAAATATGGCTATCGGCCAATAACATTAGTAAGCTTTGCAGTTGATTATTCCATAGGAAAGGGTAGTCCTGGATTTAGCCATTTTATGAATGCGTTCTACTATGGGATTCTTTGCGTGTTGATATTTATTTTTTTATCTGCCTTGTTTAAAGAGTATCATTCGATCTTCCCTCTTATCATTTGTTTTCTTTTCATTGTTCACCCGCTACATGTCGAAGTGGTGGCCAACATCAAGAGCAGGGATGAGATCTTTGGAATGCTTTTTTCCGTCTTATCGTTCATTTCTTTCATCAGGTATCTACAGGATAAAAAAATCCTTTTTCTCTTATACACTTTCTTAGCCTATATGATTGCTTATCTCTCAAAAGAAAATGTAATTACAGTTTTGGCAATTTATCCGCTGATCATGTTGATCCGGAGAACGAAGATCTCAAAACCTCAGGTGATTATTTCTACCTTAAGCATAGTGGTACTTTGTGGTATTTCGTTCATGATCTATTATCTGGCGTCTCATAGCAAAGCCGGCATCGAAACTTCCATGGGTAAAGGAATCTATGAAGAAAATGGGATCCTTGGAAATAGCTTTTTTCATCTCAGTGGTTTTGGGAGAAAACTTCCGAATGCTATTCATGTCCTGGGATTATATCTAAAGAATTTTATTATCCCATATCCGCTTGTCTTTTACTATGGATATAATGTAATTCCGGTTACAGGTTGGGGAAACATAGCGGTGATCATTTCATTGCTGGTTCATCTTACACTATTGATTGTTGGAATTAAATACATCAAAAAAAGACCAGAGATCCTTTTTGGATTTCTTTTTTATGCTGTTACTATTTCCATTTATACCCATCTTTTCCGAACCTTAAGTGATACAATGGCCGATAGATTTCTTTTTACCAGTTCGCTTGGTTTATGCATATTGCTGGTGGGTCTGGTTGGATTGATCTTTAAGATTGACTGGTTAACCAATCCGAATAAAAAACAAAAGGATGATCGAGCACTAAAAACTTTTACCAAAAATAACCGATGGATTGTTTATGGTTTTGGTTCGGTATGTGTTATTTTTTCTGTTCTTTCTTTTTCGCGTAACCGTGTATGGGAAAGCGATTATACATTAGTCTCACATGACCTTCCTTATCTTGAAAATTGCTCAAGAGTTCATTATTACTATGCAGATCTTATCGACAATCAAATGGCTCGGGATCAAACGCTTCCCAACAATCCTCAGAAGAAAATGAAAATGGAAGCGGATATGATAAAACACTATAAGAGAAGTATGGAGCTGAGCGATCATGCTTATCTATCCTATATTCAATTGGCAAATTATTATTGCCGGGAATACAGGTACAACGAAGGTATTCCCATCTATCAAAAAGCGGTAACTCTTTTTCCGGAAGCTTCCGATCTTTTGTTTTATCTCGGCCAAACCTATGTGCTCACCAACCAGAATGAAGCGGCAGTTCCTCTGCTTGAAAAAAGTTTACAAAATGGATATAATCAGCCCACCAACTATTATTTTCTGGCGATGGCCTATTCGAGGACGGGGAAGTATCAACAGGCTTTAAAGGTAGTGGAGGATGGGATGAAAAAGTTCGAGAATGAAAAAATGTTGTTCTATGATGCATTAGGATTCATATATTTTGAACATAATGAGTTAGATAAGTCAATAGCCTGCACCTTAAAAATGGCAGAGTATGGGAAACCCGAACAAACAGTTTATAGTTATGTTATTGGTAGATGCTTTGCTAAAGGAGATACATTAAAAGGAAATCATTATAGAGAAGAAGCAAGATTAAAAGGAATCGTTTTTCAATAGTTAATACTTGCTCAGATAATAACTTTCTGTTGCGGGATCTTTTCTGAGAACGGCGGGTAGATCATAATACATGCCGAACAGATTCTTAAATCCCGGGATCTGTTTTATATAAAGATATTTCAATAATCTGAAAATTACTTTTTGCCGCATTTTCTTTTTTACAGAGGTGTCCACTGAAATTTGATCGATCAATCCATAGATCTTTTCGCGGGAAATAAAAGTTGATACTTTCTTTGATTCAGTATCATTATCTGCCAAGACAGAATGAAGATCAAACCCGTTAACAATGTGAAGGATCCATCCAGAAAAGAATTCATCCCCGGCCGTCGCATTTAATTGGGGAGAAATGGTTTTCCAGCTATGTGATCTGAAAAGAAGCCGGCCGGGAAACAAAAAGCTTTCTTTCTGCGAAAGTAAAAGATATAAAACCGGAAGGTTGAGCCTTGATTGGCGAATGGCTTCTTCATCTTTTTCGACCGTAAGCCAGTTAATATGAGGATAATTGGAAAAGATCTCGCCAGCCGCCAGCCATGTTTTTTCGTGGATCGTTTCCCCAGGGAGCAACCATCCCAATATGCCCGCATTTACACGATCAAACACTTCCTTGAGCATCTTACCCACATCCCTGGTGTCAGTTTGACTCCGTCCTATATCTTGCTGACGATCCCCAAAACTTTTTGCAATGAGTTCTTCCAGTTCATCGGTAATGTCGGAATGATGGATAAGCATAATATGGAACGCCCGATGATCTACTGAAAATATCGATTGAATTGACAGAAGAATGTTTTCATTATTTAACTCAATCACAGGAATGATCCAGGTAAAAAATGGATCATTCCTGTGATTATTGGCTGTGATCTCCACACTGCGTGAAGGAGCAAACCTAATCGCATTTCCTGGTGCTCCAGACAAAATGTTTTGAAGGATAGGGGTCATTTTGGCAGAAAAGGAATACACAGCTTCAGCAGTTTTTCTCGTGGTAAGTACATGTTCCTTCCGATACGATTCCTTTGTTCCGTAAAGATCCACTTCATAATTATATTGAGAGAATGAGTTCACTAATTTATTCAGACCTTCCGGTGTGATTTCAAACCAGGGATCATAGATGGCTTTTGATTGTGATATGTTAGAAAAAACATATTCTTTTTTTGTGTTTTGAATAGCGGTTTGAAAATTGACTGAAGGATCCGCATGGTTGCCACCTTCATTAAAATTCGTAGAAAGGGATAATCTTGGATAAACAAAGTATTTCTTATTTTCGATCAGGTAGTGAACAAAATGCTTTTTCCAGGAATTCTCGCCCCAGTTTTTGATATATGCCGGAACAGATGATTCGTCAAACTCAGATTCATGTTGTTTATTCCATTCTTTAAACCGGTTCCATTGTACTTTTGTAAGCAATTGCCCCCAGGAGGATGCCATCTGTAGAAAATAAACATCGGCTCCATCATCAATGGGGTTAAAAGGGAAATGGAGATGTTCCGTAACCGGATAACCATATAAGGATATACCCGCAATGCGATCTTCATCCTGATAAAAACTCAGCGCCTGTTTTGCATATTCGTAAAAATGAGGCGAAACAAATAGATCATCCTCAAGGATAATTACATTTTCATATCTATTGGCAAGATCCGCACAAAAATAAATATGACGCTTTAATCCCAACTGCACCTCATGAATAATTACCTCTTTATGACCAAAGTCCCATTGGAATTGATCAGCCATTTCCAACACCTTTTTATTTCTGGTACTGTCTATACTGATGATCAAAGTTACCCGATCTTCTCCAAAATTTGCTTTTGAAAGAGAGCCAAGCAACCTCTCCAAAGAAAAGGGTCGGTCATAGCAGGGTATAACAATTGCGATGCTCAATTCCAGGAATTTACGGATAGAATTTTTTTCAGATCTTCGATATATCTTTCTATAGAATAGTGCTTTCTTATTTTTTCCTGAAGAGCATTTCCCATAGTGATTGATAGATCAGGATCTCGCAATAAAAATAGTATTTTCTCTGCCATCAGATCGCTATTTTTTTCTTCCACAAGGCAACCAGTCTTTCCATTTTCAATTACATCCGGAATGCCGGCATGGTTAGTGGCAATGATGGTTAGTCCTGTACTGCCTGCTTCCAGGATGGCCAGTGGTAAACCTTCCGAGTCGTTATGCTCATCAATGATGGAATGTTGAACAAAAAATCGTGATTCGGAGAATATCTTTGCAATCTCGGGTTGGGTCAATGCACCTGTAAATTGAACAGCCTCATTCAGGTGGAGTGCTTCCGCGAGCTGTTTGCAAGTCTCCAAAAGTTCACCATCTCCAATCATGACCATGTTGGATATGGGAAATTCGTCATGTACTTTTTTAAATGCTTTCAGGATATATTCCTGGCCTTTTTTGGCAACAAATCTTCCACAGCTAACAAATTGCATTTCCTTTTTTTCCAACGAATGAGGTTTAAAAAGCTGGATATCGATCCCATAAGGAATCCAATGCAGTTTGTGTCTGGGACAGCCTAATTTCTCCAACTGGGATTGCATATCGCGGGAGACAACAATGACTGCTTGGGCAATCTCAAACATGTCGCGATATTCTTTACCGTAATGATTGAGCACATCATTTCGATAAGCGTCGAAACCATGAAAATGAACAACCAATGGGATATTGGCTTCTTTACAAATAGATGACATTTCCACCCCCGCCGGGCCATATTCTGCCAATACAACCTGGACCTTTTTTTTTACCAGCAAGCGGCTCAGTTCCGAACGCAGGCTGTATTTTTTTCGTTTGTCAGGATCACCGGAAGTTTTTTTTACGTCAATGATCTCATGTTCCGTGATTAATTTGTCTTCGCTATAACGAGTAGGAAGATACCCCCCAAATAAATACAGGATATGGTCATTCAAATACTCCAAATGTGACCGGATAAAGGTCTCGGAGTATTTGGATTTATTGATCGATACAATGGCTATCCCCGTCATCTTCTAATAAACTTACGTAAAATATTTTTAATGAAACTCCGGAAAAAGATCAGGTGTAGAACCAGCAAAAGGGAATAATAATAATTTATAAAGCATAACTGGATCAGAATGATCACTGGTAGAAAATCAAGATAAAACCCATCAAAAAAACGATTGCTGAATTTTCTATAATCTTTGGTGTTTATTTTTTCTTTATTTTTTTTGCTCAAAGCAAATTCATATAAGCAAAACAATAAAAGGCCCGGAAAAAGCAAATAAAACTCATCAATCACAAAGACAAAAAATCCTGTCATTAATATTGCCTCAAATGGAAGTAAAGATGACACCATTTTTGCTGAAGATACTAGACCCTTTTTCGTAACAAATGTTTTTACACCTGCTTTCAGATCATTTTCATAGTCGTGAAGCTGATGCAATAGAATGCCTCTTATCCCAACGATCATCAACCATACGGATATGGCCACCATCAAAAAACCAAAATAGATATAGGATTCCTTTCCGATTTGATAGAAAGTATAGCAGGCAAGGACTGATGGGACAATGTAGGCATACAAGGCATCTGTAAATACACCTAGTATTCCTCTCTGTTTTAGTCTAAACGGAGGCAGAGAATACATCACGAACAGAAAGATCTCTGTTCCAATCAGCACATAGGTAAATGGCGTCTTTGGAAACCAGATCCAGGGGACAAAGGAAAACAATAATAAGCCTGATAACACAAGCAGTCTCATCCAGGTTGAGAGATTTGATAAATAATTGTCCTTCCCTGCCTTTTTATCTGAACTAATGTCTGCCAAATCATTTATAAAATAACCCAAAGCGGCCATACCAAATAAGGTTGAAAAGGCAAGAAGCATAAAATAAAATGCAAGCCATGGCTCTGTACCGGTTAGAAGAATCATAACATAAGCCCAGCAAATCAACAATGGAGCCTTATATTTCCATGGATTGCCAAAACGAAGTCGATTGATGAGGGCCAGCACCTGCTTAGTCGTATTTTGTAATGATCTTCAGGTATTAAAGATAAACAATTGTAGCAGATAATTTATGGGAGGATGGTTATTGCAGCTTCTGCAGGATAAGATCGTGCAGATAAACGGCCATCTTACGATGTCCTTTTTTATTGAAGTGGTTTCCAATTTTTTTGCCATCATAATCTTCTTTTTGGATCATGTCTGGTGTTGTCCAGGGAATTTCGTTGAAGCAAAAACCATATGTTGAGTTGAGATTCGTCTTTTTCCGAAGATCAATGGGTGATGGAATGGCCACGATCAATAATTTAATCCCATGTTGGGAACAATAATCGGCTATCCATTTGATGTGTTGGTAGGTGAAGGGAGGATTTTTTGGAGGCCGATAACCTGTTTTTCTTCTTCTCCATACCTTTACATTGTACTCAATCCCAAGGTATAATTTTGAAAACAAAATGGAATTCGAAAAAAATCTCAAAAAGGGATTCCTTGTTTTACCTCTTAAAGTATACCAGCCCTGATAAAAATCAACTGCCGTATTGAAATCCTTCAGTACAAAATTCGGTTCAGCAATATGGAAAGGTGGTTCTGAATTTAGCCAGGAGCCTTTTTTAGGGATATAACAAAGTGGAATATAGGGTTTCGGTGTACGGTCATAGCTCATTACATCATTCCCCAGATAAACATTGAGCATGATAAGATCAGGTTGGATTTCAGGTGCAAAATGTTCTACAATGAGTTTATATTGCAATGGATCGGAACCGGCGACACCATAATTCAAAAATGCATATTCTTTTTTATGGCTGAGGAACCCGCCGTATGAATCGGCCACGCTATCACTACAACAACCATCCAGAAAAGAATCTCCAATGGCCATCACGATCTTTTTATTTTCTTTTTTTCGAATGTTATTGATGGTGGTTGAATCATAGTTGAAATCTCCTAGAAATCCCTGCTCATTGATTTGAGCATCTGGCTTATAATGGTGTCCTTTTACATAATGTGAAATGCCATATTCATCCCCATAGAGCACAGAATCATTCACAATATGTTTAGGCATATAAGCCCAGTTGATAAGCACTTTTGATTTATAGCCAAGAATGCGCAGACCAATTTCAGCAAGCAGAAGGCAACTGATAAAAACCACGAGGCGGATGAGCCATGTTTTTTTTCTGCTTGTTTTTTGCATCTAGGTGTTTGATTTCTTTTGACAAGATAAAAATTTATTTGGCGCCTTTCCGGCTATCCGCTTTCCGGCTCGAGCTGCGTTCGGCTGATATCGCTTCTATCCGGGGCGCTTACGAATATTATTCAGCGATCAGTAAAAAATAATCTTTTTTACCTTTTTGAACCAAAATATATTTTCCTTTTATCAAGTCATTGGATGAAGTGTTGAAAGTATCACCAATTTTTGTTTTGTTAATGCTCACACCATTCGCTTGTAACATTTTTTTTGCCTCTCCCTTCGAAGTAAACACCGGAGCGGAAGTGCTTAATAACTCAATGGCATTGATGCCTGCGTCAATATCAGATTTAGGAATATTGAATTGCGGAACTCCGCTGAAAATGTCTAACAAAGCTGTTTCATCCAATTGCTGTAGCATCTCGGTAGTGCCTTTTCCAAACAATATCTCTGATGCAGTTAGAGAATTTTGGTAATCTTTTTCGGAATGCACACGGATTGTAATATCTTTTGCCAAAGCCT
The DNA here is from genome assembly GCA_025451295.1 of Flavobacteriales bacterium. Taxonomy (GTDB): domain Bacteria; phylum Bacteroidota; class Bacteroidia; order CAIKAF01; family CAIKAF01; genus JANWKQ01. The sequence continues at coordinate 22,356 of JANWKQ010000086.1, forward strand.
TTTGCAAATGTCTTACATGTGGCTCGGTCTCATGTAAAGACTCGAGGGCCTTGATCTCCTCTTCCTTCATTAATGTGAAAATGCGAATATAATTCTTAATATCTTCATCCGAAGCATTTAACCAGAACTGGTAGAACTGGTATGGAGAAGTCCGTTTCGGGTCTAACCATAAATTTCCACTCTCGGTCTTTCCAAATTTTGTTCCATCTGCTTTTTTGATGAGTGGTGTTGTATAGGCAAATGCCTCACCCTGATCTTTTCTTCGGATCAATTCAGTACCTGTTACAATATTACCCCATTGATCACTTCCACCCATCTGCATTTTGATCCCATGATGTTTCCACAAATAGTAAAAATCATATCCCTGTACCAACTGATAGGTAAATTCGGTAAACGACATACCATCACCTTCCAGTCTTTTCTTTACGGAATCCTTGGCCATCATATAATTGACCGTAATATGTTTGCCCACATCGCGAATAAATTCCAGAAATGAAAGCCCTTTGAACCAATCATAATTGTTCACGATCTCCGCCGAATTTTCTCCACAATTGAAATCTAAAAATTTCTCCAATTGTTTTTGCTGACACGCCAGATTATGATTGAGTACTTCTTCATTCAGTAAATTTCTTTCTTCTGATTTTCCGGATGGATCTCCTACCATACCGGTAGCACCCCCAACCAGGGCATAAGGTTTATGCCCAGCTTGCTGAAAATGCAATAAAGTCATTATCTGTACAAGGTTGCCAACACCCAACGAATCTGCAGTGGGATCAAAACCTACATAACCTCTCACCATTTCTTTTTTCAGAAGATCTTCGGTGCCTGGCATAATGTCCTGCATCATGCCTCTCCATTTGAGTTCGTCAATCAGGTTATATTTCGGTGAGCTCATGATTTATTTATGGATCAAAAATAGAAAATTGCCCGAGGTAAATAAAATTAACTAGAAATGAAGGGTAGATAAGGTAATTGTATGCGCATATACCTCATTCCCACTTTCGTTAAATATCATCATTTTGATTTCAGGATCCGGTAATGACCAGTTGATCTCGATCATGCCAAAATTCCTGGTTACAATAGCACTTCCCAAGCGGTATTGATTGCCATCAGCAAATGGATCTACCTGTGTAATACCACTGGAGGTAAAATCACATATGGGATAGAGCCCTGGAACATTTCGCTGGGATAGTTCCGCATAGTGTACATCCCCACTCATAAAAAGTACACCATTTGCCTGGGTGGATAAGATGAGATCATACATTTTCTGTTGTTCAAGGGGGAAATTAGACCAGGTTTCATCACCGCTTTCTTCCGAAGCAAATGGAATACTGGTTGCTATAATTCTGATCTGAGCAGGTTGTTCTAGCTCGGATTCCAGCCAGGCCCATTGAGCGGTTCCTAAAAATGTTTTGGAAGGGTCCGGATCGGGAATATATTCGCTGCCACTGGCTTTTAAAGGTGACCGAAAGGTCCGCATGTCCAGCAAAATAATTTGTATCCTGTGGGTAGAATCTCCATAATAATAAGAGGTATAAATGCCAGGATGATCCCATCTGGGTGAATTGGCCGGTTCTTTCCAGAATTCAAGGAACAGTTGTTTCGATTCTGCTTTTTTTGAATATTCGCTGCCAATGTCATTCGCCCCGAAATCATGATCATCCCATGTAGCGATCACCGGATTACTCGCCATTAAGTACTGGAATTCCTCCTTACAACTCAGCAACGCATATTTACCCTTCATTTCATCCATGTCTTCGGTGTTTGCATAGATATTATCACCCATATAGATAAAAAGATCCGGCTGTTTATCAGCAATCACCTTTAGAATAGGCTGGTCTTTATCTTCTTTAGCACAGGAGCCAAAAGCAATCCTGGAAAGCAGGGGAATACTATCATTTGCCACCGGATAAGTGCAAAATTCTGTTGGATAATGTTTGCACGAAAACGAGACGACACCAATAAATAATAAAAATGATAGGATCAGTTTGTGCATTTTCATGATCCCATAAAACTACGCAAAAGAATTTACATTCAATAAGCTGCCATTGAACTTTTTACTACATTTACACATGATCTTGGTAACAGGTGGAAGTGGATTTTTAGGAGCACATTTACTCGTGCAATTATCCTCGTTTGATAAAAAGATCATTGCCACTAAAAGAGCAACCACCAATCTCGATTATGTAAAAAAAGTTTTTGCACTGGAAAATGCTTCCGATCGTTTTGTCCGTATCGAATGGAAAGAGGTGGACTTGTTCGACATCTATCAGACAGAGGAAACACTCACGGGTGTTGAAGAGATCTATCATTGTGCATCTGAAGTTTCATTTGATCCGAAGGATCACCGGCAGATGATTGAAAATAATGTGAGAATTACAGCCAACCTGGCGAATGCCGCCCTTTTTTGTGGCATCAAAAAATTTATGCATGTAAGTAGTATTGCGGCTTTGGGAAGATCAGCACAGGAAGAGATCATTGATGAGAGTCGAATTTGGAAAACGGATCCGGTAAACTCCAAATATGGGTTAAGCAAATACAAAAGTGAAATGGAAGTCTGGCGTGCCTATGAGGAAGGTCTTCCTGTAATTGTTGTAAATCCGGCGGTTATTTTAGGTTATTGCCCCTGGAATGAAGGGTCAGGAAAAATGTTCGATAGGGCTTATACCGGTATGAAATATTTTACAAACGGATATACCGGTTGGGTGGATGTAAAGGATGTTGCAGCCTGCATGATCAGTTTAATGAAAAAGGGAATAGTGGGAGAACGGTACATTTTAAGCAGTGAAAACAAAGGCTTTAAATGGGTTTTTGAAACCATGGCGGAACAATTGGGTAAGCCCGCTGCCAAAAAAGAAGCCAACCTGGGTCTGGCGAAATGGTTGATCGTTGCCGAAAAATGGCGAAGCAAAATAACCGGGAGATCGCCATTGATTACCAAAGAAACGATTCGAAACGGAACGCTTCAGTGTAATTATGTAAACGAAAAGGTAAAAAAGGAATTGAATTTTGAATTTAAGCTGGTAGCATTTACCATTGAAGAAACTGCGAAACGGTATCTACAGGAACATTGATCATTTTGCTGGTGTAACATTGTATTTATCTACAAATTCTTTATACGTGCCATTCACAATTTCTGCGAGTCCTACTTCCTTCTCATTCAGCTTCGCAATCATTCTGGTGAAATCGGTAATTTCATCCTCGTTTAACACGGATAGGCGGATTGAATAATCAATAAATTTGACATACTCCTTATCCACACATTCGCGATAAAACTGAAACTGCATGTTGAGCGCTTTGTGCCAATCGTCATCACTTTTATAGGCTGCCAGGTTATCTAAATGGGTGATAGAGCTATCGAGCTGTTTTTTAAGATTAGCCCGGCTGCTATGCATTAAATAGGCACTGTCTGTTTCAAGTGAAGAATTAAAATCATTCAATGCGAGGCCAACAAGTCGTGCCTCGGCAATTACCTTATCGTGGTATATCTGTGCTTCACTAAGCTGGGCAATAGAAGCTACCGGAAAACTGAGTATAATGATGAATAAAAATCTGTGCATGATCACTTCTTTAGTACTTCTTCTTTCAAAAACCTCACCAATTTTTCAATGGCGAGTCCCCGGTGACTGATCTGATTCTTAAGATCTGGCCCCATTTCGGCAAAAGTCTGCTTATAACCTTCGGGGACAAAAACGGGGTCATAGCCAAAACCTTGTGTTCCGCTGGGGTTTTCTGTAATAGATCCATTGATGATCCCCTCAAACCGATACTCGGTAGCATCCATGACCAATGAGATAATAGTCCTGAAACGGGCCTTTCTGTTCGTTTTACCCATCATTTCCGCCAGCAGTTTTTTCACATTGTCTTCATAACTCACCCCTTCGCCGGCATATCTTGCTGAATAGACCCCGGGGGCCCCATGAAGAGCTTCAACCTCAAGCCCGGTATCATCCGCAAAGCAGTTCAAACCGAATTTACTGAATACCCGGTTGGCTTTTTCAAATGCATTGGCCTCAAGGGTATCGCCGGTTTCAGACAATTCTTCATGGACGCCGGATTCACTCAATCCAAGGATTCCGACTGAAGACCCGGCCAGTTTACGGCGAATCTCCTCCAGTTTATGGGCATTGTTCGAGGCAAAGGTAAGTTGCAAGTCGGGTTCAGGTAGTCTTACCTTCATCACCACTTTTTTAATCTGCATAGGTTGTGCATTAACCAGGTTAGGTTTATGTACATCCGTTGGATAAAATATCGTAAAATAACCTGTGGGAACGGATATTTCGGTTCCGGTTGCCTCAAATTTGGTAAAATCATTTTCCGCATCATAAGCCTGTATCACAGTAGCACTTTGTATGGGAGAATGTCCCATGTTCTCTGTTCCGTGGGCCACGAATTGTATATCGATGTATTTTCTATGACCCTCCCAAACCCTTTGACTTGCAGGTTCTGTTTCGTAACTGTTTACAATAGCCAGTAAGTTCTTTTCGTCGATTTCATATATACCATTCTCCATTTTATTGAAATCATTTGAGGCGAGGTAGTCGAAAGCCTTTTGAAACAGCGGATGCATGCTATGGTATAAGTATGCATTTTTGAGGTGATCGAAAATCATATACGCATTTTACGCAGCTAATTTACAGTTAAGATTGAGCCTTTCCACAATAATGTTCGTTAGCTATTGTTATTTTTGAGAAAATTTAGGTCTATCAAGCGCTTTCTCTATACCCTTGTCCTGTTTTTTGCAGCTTCGTCGCTTTGGTGCCAGATGACCAAAAAAGATTCGCTCCGGATTTTAAGGGATACCATGAAGATTTACTCTCTCGATCTTGAGTATTTCAACCAAAAAGCCCTTACCACTTATCAATATGAGGATACCGGCATCAGCCAGTTTCGTTTTTTTGATCCATCAGTTCAGATGTATACGGTAAATGCATCTCTTGGAAATTTATTTACGGCTAATCAACCTATGATATTCCGGCCCTGGAAATATGCAGGTTTTGATGCCGGTTATCATAGTTTTGATGCCTATTTGTTTGAACGGTGGAATACAAAATTCTATCTCACTGCGAGGCCGGTTACTGAAGTACAATATTTTCTGGGTAGTGGAAGCGAACAGCATTTAAAAGTAATGCATACCCAAAGGATCGTAAAAAATCTTCAATTAGGAATTGAATATAATCATACCAATTCCGCCGGATTCTATGCCAATCAACGGGCATTAAGTCATCATTTCAGATTTACCGGAAGATTCAATACACTCAATGGAAAATATAAACTCATCTGGAGCTATATTCATAACAATCTTTTTTTTAACGAGAATGGTGGACTTGCGAATGATACCGCTTTTATTGATAATGACTTTGGCGGTTTCCGAGGCTATTATAACGTGAATCTCGACAGTGCCCAGCAACGATGGTATAACCATATTGGTTTCGTACAGCAGGCGTTCACATTCAATCGTAAAAATATTGATAGTATAACAAACGTCGCCTCTCCCTTACTCACCTTTATGCATACGCTGCATTATGAATATCGTACCAACCGGTATAGGGACGGACAACCTAATCTCAATTTTTATAATGCTGTTTTTTTCGATTCTACTTTTACGCGACATGGACTTTCGTATCACGATCTGCAAAATGAATTCAAGGTATTGCTTTATCTCAAGAAAAGAGCGGGGGCACAAAGCCCCATAACAGCCGGAATAAAACATGAGTTTATTGATCTGGTTAATTTCATTGGGGTATTCCAGGGAGATACACTTGAAAAGGATAGTACCGCCTTTGCTACCAATTATCATAATCTAAACGCTTTTGGTGGAATTACATTCGATATTAATCCACAGATCTATCTGGATGCCTCCGGTTATTTTTATTTTGCCGGATATAATATTGGTGATTTTGGAGCCGAATTCAAATTTCATTATCAATCGAAGGATTCAGCTAAGGTAAATCAGTCGTTAACCGCCTCTGCACGATACCGACAATTTGAACCATCATGGTTGTTCCAGCATTTTCAGAGCAATCACCGGAACTGGTCACTCGATCTTCAAAAACAAAGAGAATTGAATTTATCCCTGAAGTACACCATAAAAAGCTGGAACCTGGATCTTACGTTTAATTCATACCTCGTAAATAATTATACCTACTTCGATACACTGGCAATGCCCGTTCAACTTGTTGATGTGGCGAATGTATTTACACTGGAACTGAGAAAAAGATTCCGTGCATGGAAAATTTATTTTGATCCGCAGTTGATTGGGCAGTATTCCACCACAGATCAAATCCGGTTACCTTATTTTGCCGGACGACTCTCCATCTATTTTCAGGGATTTTTATTTAAAAAAGCATTATTGCTCAATGCCGGTGTTGATGTTTCCTACAATAC
>JANWKQ010000087.1 GCA_025451295.1 Flavobacteriales bacterium
CCTGACAAAGCATGCTGGTAGATACATCGATCGCAATCACCAGATCAATACCTACACTTTCTGTCATCCTAACTTTCGAACCAAATTTCGGACGCGTTAACGTTAACACGATCAGAACAAAAATAACCGATACCATAATGTATCTAAATATCCATCTTCCAAAAGAAATTTCTGGTACAAGGTCAACCAGATTTTTTTCTGAAAAATATTTTTTGATCTTCCGTCTCCTCCATACATATCGCAACACCACCAACCCAAGGAGAAATACAACTCCCCAGAGCGCCCAGAACATGTATGGATGATGGAACTTTAACATTTTCCAATTGTTTGCAACGAAGTACGAAATTTATACGAACCTACGAACTCCAAAGTGAAAACCGTTCGTATGTTCGTATGTATTGGTGCTTCGCGAAATCCTTTCATATCATCGACCTATAATACGTTAATCTCAAAATCACTTCTATCACAAACAAAACCCCTCCCGCCAATACAAACCAGTAAAAAATATCCGGACGGTTTACCTGTTCCGTCGTTTTTAGTTTGGATTTCTCCAGCACATCAATTTCCCTGAAAATATTTTCCAAGCTATTATTATCCGTGGCCCTGAAATATTTTCCATTGGTGGTTTTCGCAATTTCAGTTAAGGTAGCCTCATCAATATTTACCGGTGCAAAATCATAAATGATCTCACCTCTGTAATCGAGTCCATAAAAGCTTTCGGCCATTCCACGGGTTCCTATACCCACGGTATAAACACGAATGCCTTTGGACGCCGCCAGGTTGGCTGCGGTCATGGGAGTGATCTCTCCGGCATTATCTTCCCCATCCGTTAATAAAATGATCACTTTACTTTTCGACTTACTTGCTTCCAAACGGGCCACCGCCGTTCCCAGACCCAAACCAATCGCAGTTCCTTGTAACAAGGTTCCCGGTTGAACATTTTTTACCCGTTCCATGAGTCTTTTATGATCGAGGGTAAGCGGTGTTTTGGAGACGGCTTCTCCGGAAAAGATCACCAATCCGAAACGATCATTCTCTCTTTCCTTAATAAAATCGATGCATAATTTTTTGGCTACTTCGAGTCGGGTTGGCAACAGATCTTTGGCCACCATGCTCCACGAAACATCCAATGCAAAAACAATATCGATCCCTTCTGTATTACGATCTTCATCACCTATAAATCCCTGCGGTCTTGCCATGGCCACAATAAAAAAAACGAGGGCCAGACACCTCAGGATAAACGGAAAATGAATGGTTCGTTGTTTAAAGGATTTCCTCACTTTGACCAATGGTGGGGCCGCATAAACCAATGTAACCTGGTTCTTCCGGTATTTTTTTAGATACCACCAAATAATGAGGGGAAGCCCCAGTCCCAGTAGGAGCCAGAGCGGATCATCAAAGGTTATGTCGATGAGGCTACCCATTGTTGTTATTATCGTTAAAAGCGGAGTTTTCAGGTCTGGGAGCAGCTGTTATTTCTACAAAACTAATCGCAGTTTCCAGCATCAGTTTATTTTCATACGTACTTGTATTTGCTTTGGCAAATTTTACAAAATCAGCCGTGCGTAAAATATCTTTTAATTTTTCAAGATGGGAATGATCGATCGTTAAAATAAACTCAGCCGATAAAATTTCTTCCGATGTGCTTTCCTGCGCATCAAAATCCCAGCGGTTAAAAATATATTCACGCAGGATATCCGTAAGGAGTGTATTGTATTCTTTCGAGTTGGCGGTAAACCATTTTTCTTCTGCTTTTAAAAGCATGAGTTTTTCCAGCGCAATTATATCCGCCGGAATAATGATCTTGGGTTCTTCGGGTTCAACCACTACCTGTCGTTTCTTGCGTCGTTTTTTAATAATGCGGTAAATGCCCCAGATCAAAAAACAAAAGAGCACAATGGCCACAAACAAGATAATATAGGGGACCATTTCCTGCCAGGTAAAAGGGACATCCATTGGTGCTTTAATATCACGAATATCCTGATCGAGATCCACATCTACCAGGATCGGATATACTTTCAACTGGTTCGTTCCTACAAAAAGGGTATCCCTGTTTTTACAAAGCGGGATCCATAATGAATCGATCAGCGCAGTATCCTCCGTAAACTTGGCAACCACTATTTCCTGTTTGATCTTTAACCGTGAATCCGTAATAGAAACTGTATCGGCACTTCCTTCTGAAATAATTTCCAGTTTATCCTTCAACACTTCTTTCCAGTTGGGCAAAACAGGTTTTCGTTCTTTACTACAGGTCAAAGAAAATTTGAGCACCGTTTGCTGACCCAATTTAAGATAGTTGGTATCAATCTTAAGTTCGGCCATGTCGAGAGACTGGGCTTTTATCGGCAACACAAAAAGCAATCCAATAAGAAGTACCACCCATCGCAGCGGTGGTCCAGACGTCCCATGGGACGTCTCCTCAACTAACCGTGCATAAGGTTCTATGAATGATTCTCTTTTCATCTCTTCATTTCCCTTTGCTTAAACAAACTCCTCAACGGTTTTATATAACTACCTTCAGTCTGGATCACGGTATTGTCCAGACCTATTTTTTTAAAGAATTGCAGAAGCTCTCCTTCCCATTTGATCGTTTCTTTTTCATACGTTTTTCTGATTCTGCGACTACTCGTATCCAGCCAGTTGATCTTTCCCGTTTCCGGATCACGAATGGGAATGATGCCAAAGTTGGGTAATTTTCCCTCAATACTTTCCTTCATCCGGAGGGCGATGAGGTCATGTTTTTTATTGGCCAGTTTTAAAGGAATTTCAAAACCTTTATCAAAAAAATCGGTGATGAGAAAAACGGTTGATTTTCTTTTAATGGCATTGTTCAGGAAACGCAAGGCACCGCCTATATTGGTATTTTTATTCACGGGTTCAAATTCAATGATGTCGCGAATGATCCTCATGGCATGACTCTTTCCTTTTCTGGGGGGAATAAATAATTCCACCTCACCCCCGAATAAAATGGCGCCTACTTTATCATTGTTCTGTATGGCGGAGAAGGCGATGATGGCAGCCATTTCAGCCATGATCTCCCGTTTAATTTGTCCTTTACCACCGGTATGGCTACTGCCGCTTACATCGATCACGAGCATTACGGTGAGTTCTCTTTCCTCCTCATATACTTTTACAAAAGTGGCATCGAACCTGGCGGTTACATTCCAGTCGATGTTGCGGATATCATCGCCATATTGGTATTCACGAACTTCGCTAAACGACATGCCTCTGCCTTTAAATGCAGAATGATAATCACCCGAAAACATTTCGTTAATGAGACCTTTTGCTTTGATCTCAATGCGTCGTACCTTTTTTAAAAGCTCACTTACTTCCATATATAAACGCTAGCGGCCCGGATAGAAGCGGCATCCTTTTGCTTTTTGTCCTTGTTTAAATTGTCATTTCGACCGAAGTGAGGCTTTTTCAGCCGAACGAAGTGGAGAAATCCTTCGGACCATTTGACAAAAGATTTCTCCATTCCGCTGCGCTCCAATCGAAATGACAAAAAAGCAAAAGATATAGCGGATAGCCGGTTGGCCGCCATACTGACATTTATCGTCAGCAAAAGCTGCCCAAACAAATCATGTTGTATTAATCGTACATCCAAAATAGTAAATATTAAGGTACCTCCACTTTACCAATAATCTCCTTCACAATATCCTCACTGGTTATATTTTCCGCCTCAGCCTCATAGGTAAGTCCAATGCGATGTCTTAACACATCTGCGCAAACGGCACGAACATCCTCCGGGATCACATAACCCCTGCGTTTAATAAAGGCATAAGCCTTGGATGCATGCGCCAGGCTTATACTGGCCCGGGGCGATGAGCCAAAACTAATAAGGTCTTTAAAATTCGAAAGTCCAAATTCAGCCGGTTCACGTGTAGCAAACACAATGTCCACAATATATTTTTCAATCTTCTCATCCATGTATACTTCCTTTACCATGTTGCGGGCATTTAAGATCTCCTCGGCACTAATTACTTTATTTGCTTTGGGGAATTCATGGGCCAGGTTCATCCGGATGATGCGTTGTTCCTCTTCTTTGGTAGGATAATTCAATACCACTTTCAGCATAAAACGATCCACCTGTGCTTCGGGGAGCGGATAAGTTCCCTCCTGCTCTACCGGGTTTTGGGTTGCGAGCACCAGGAAAGGTTCCGGTAATTTAAACGTGGTTTCACCAATGGTAACCTGCCGTTCCTGCATCGCTTCCAAAAGAGCCGACTGTACTTTGGCAGGTGCACGGTTGATCTCATCTGCCAGAATAAAATTGGCGAAGATGGGACCTTTTTTTACATAGAACTCTTCTTTTTTCTGGTTATAAATAACGGTACCTATTAAATCGGCGGGTAATAGATCAGGCGTAAACTGGATCCTGCTAAACTGCACATCAATGGCCTGTGCAAGCGATTTAATAGCGAGTGTTTTGGCGAGGCCGGGGACACCTTCTAATAAAATATGACCGTTGCATAACAAGCCGATGAGCAAACGTTCGAGCATTTCTTCCTGGCCGATGATGACTTTTTCGAGTTCTTTGTTGAGCACATCAATAAAGACAGAATGCTTTTCTATTTTCTCATTAATTACTTTAATATCTGCTACTTCCATGGTTAGTAATTGTGTAGAACAAAAATAGCAAATGGGCCCGGATGAGCAATCCGGTTAACAGTTATTAGAAATTAGGGTTGGGCGCCTGTACCTCCACACCATCCCTTCCACAACCCACAGTACACCGGGCTATACGCTCTATCTTTTTTGTTGTACTATTTCAGGTTTCGTCCATTGGGGACCGGTCCTCCGCATTCGCGGAGGATGACTCGGCTGTCGATCCAATAATCCGTACTATTCATTTCGAAGCCGAGTCATCCCGGCGAACGCCGGGACCCGTTGCGGTCTGGTAACGCTTCGCAAGTACAACAAAAAAGGATGCCGCTTTTATCCCTGGCGCTCTTAGCGTTGCTTTAAGCAACGAAGCGAAAACAAGAGTTCATCTAAAAATAAACATCTTAAGCCTAATCCCGGGAAATTAACTGGATTGTACTAACTCCAATTTTTTAAAATTGCCTACAGCCCTCATAAAATCAAAGTTCTTGCCAATGCACCCGCCAGGTCGTGTTTTAAAAAGTTACGGCCGCTAATCCTTTCGGATATGGTTTAAGTTTTGTACTTTTAAAATCCATGAACATAAAATTTGCTTTTCTTCTTCTGGGTATCTCTTACTTTTTTGGCTGGAGGACCTACAGAGTTCCACAAAATGCGATGGAATGGATTCCCTATAAAGAAGGAGATCAAGTGATTTTCGAATCGAATAAACAGGATTTAGACACCATGTTGATTACAGATATAGTATCCTTTATAAGGGTGAAAGAAAATCCCAGGGACGATCTGAATCAATATGAATTAGTAATGGTTGAAGCCAGAGTGCCTGATAAATGGACAAACCCCATGGGAAGAACATTTTATAAAAGTAGCCAGACCATATTGCTATTAGATGCTCATCAATCATTTACCTCAGTGGAGTTTAATTTTAAACCTTATGGATACTATTTTAATGCGAAGGATTTAACATTCAAAGAAGTATTGGAAAAATCACAAGAAACGGTTGTTACTAAATACAAAACATTTAATGATGTATATATTGTCCAATGCAGCAATGAACATTTTTGCAATTCAGAAGATGGAATAGATAAATTGTATTGGAGTAAAAAATACGGATTGGTCAAATATGTTTTGGATGAGGTTACCTGGGAATTAAAGGAGATTGTTGCGGGTCAATAATTGTTATTTTCTCACCCTCCCACACAATAAATTCATCAAAAACCTGTATCTTTATTCTAATGCAACCAATAACCTTTTTATTTCTCTCTATATCTACCTTGTTTGGATCTTTATCCAGCCAACCTATAGATGGCCGCGGAAACGTTGTCATCGATCAAGGTGATTTTAGTATTCATGATTTTAATATAGACACCTCCTGGACATACAGTTCGTTTGCAGAAGTATTAGGAAAACCGAATAGAAAATTAAATTATGCCGAAAGCTACGACTCATTAGGAATGGCAATCGTCGTTGGCTCAATAACTTCTAACCACCATACTGTGAATGTGGTTTCTGAAATAGAGATCCACTTTAGCAAAGATCCAGATTATTCAACAGAGGATCATTTGCCCAAGTCGTATTATAAGAGATCCATTATCATTGATGGTTTTATGCTTTCTAATTTTACCCCGTATAAGGAATTAAAGGCTGCAACTCCACAATACAACTGGAAGGTAAGCTTTATTGACGCATTCAAAGGTGACTATAAAGGAATTTATATTTATGCACATTATAATGATGCCGAAACTGAATTATATTCAGTGGCTATTGGCAGATCAGACGACTAACAGATGCTAAACCTGGTTTTTAAATCAATTTTGATTATCCTTTCTGCAAGTCATCCCGGACCAGAATCCGGTGATGCCCCCATCATTGTTCGTCAGGGAGATTTAATATTGTTCGGAGCCACCGTGGATAATAAATGGTCTGTTGAATCTTTTCAAAAAGGACTCGGTACACAACCCCGTAAAGAAGGCAGTTATGACGTATACGATTCAACAGGTGTGTTTACATTAAACTCTTCGCCCAACAGTAACAAGGTAGTGGAATTTCATGTTAGGTTTAGAAAGAGTTTCCTTCAAACCGATTGGGAATGGGAGCCAAAGAAGTATTACCTGACCTCCGTGATGATCGAGAATTTTATTGTTACACAAAGTACAACCCTCAGCCAATTAAAAGCGGCTTTGCCTGCCTACAATTTTCACCATGCCTATGGGAATTATCACGAAGGGGTATTAAAGGATGTTTATGTACTGGCTTATTACGACGATGCAAAGACCAACTTATACTGGCTGGCGATCGGTAGAAAATCGGATTAAACGGAATACAGTTCATCGCAGTATTACCTTTATTTGTTGTTTGATTCACAACTCTACTTTTTATAAAGATAAAGCCGGCTCCATTGACGAATGACGAATGACGATTCCATGCGGCGGCGGTGGCCTCCGGCGGCTACCTGCTACGAATTGTCAACCACATAGCTACATATAGGATTTGCTTAAGGAGACTATCTGACTATTTGTTTAAAAGCAGCGACGTTCGGGTAGCAGCGAATACTCGTCAATCGTCAATCGTAAATAAAAATTATCTTTGTTCCGATGCAACCA
>JANWKQ010000088.1 GCA_025451295.1 Flavobacteriales bacterium
ATTGAATTTCTCTTTGTCTGCATGCATACTTTATCCGAAACGAGGTTGTATTTTTGCTGCGCTATACCACAATTCAAATCAATGCTACCACCTATTAATTTTAATACCGCTGAAACAGATCCGGTTATCACATGGGCTATTCCGGCTTTTGTTGTACTCATTTTTGTTGAGCTGCTCGTACGTCATCTCGAAAAATTACCAAAATACAGCGGCAAGGAAGCCTTTGCCAGCATTGGCATGGGAGTAGGAAGTGCTATCATCAATATATTCATGAAGTACATTGCACTCAATGTGTTTTTACTCATTTATCAATACCGTTTATTTGATCTTCAACCCACCATGTGGTGGCAATGGGTGATGTATTTTGTGGCCTTGCTTTTTGCCGAAGATCTTGCTTTTTATATGCACCATCGTTCATGTCATCAAATAAGATTATTCTGGTGTGGACATGTAAATCATCACAGCAGCGTAGAATACAATCTTGCCACCGCACTTCGACAGGGATGGGGAGAGCTTACCCATAAATATATCTGGTGGACCTGGTTACCCCTGTTAGGATTTCATCCCATTTTTATTCTGATGCATATGTCCATCAGTCTGATCTATCAATTTTGGTTGCATACGGAAACGATCAGGAAAATGGGATTCCTGGAATATTTTATGAATACGCCATCACATCATCGAGTTCATCATGGAACAGAAGTGGAATATCTCGATCGGAATCATGCAGGCATATTTATTATCTGGGATAAAATGTTTGGCACCTTTCAAAAAGAATCTATTAAAGCTACCTATGGACTAACCACGAATATCCATAGTTATAACCTGGCAAAAATTGCCTTTCATGAGTATGTATCCCTTTTTAAAGATGTGGCCAAAGCACCCGGATTAATGAATAAGTTGAAATATATGTTCAAGCCCCCCGGCTGGAGTCATGACGGAAGCACAAAAACAGCAGTACAATTAAGAGCGGAATTGGGCTAAACCGATTCATTTTAAAAATTTTGGTTAACGGTCGAAAAAAACATTCGTGTCGTGTATCTTTTACCCTGCACAAGATGTTATTTATACAAATCCCGTAAAACTACCTGGCCATGCATTTACAACCTGTTATTAAAAAGCTAATCATTATAGTGATCGTCTATTCTTGCGGTCAGGTTTATGCCCAAAGCAACACTGCCGCTGAAATGTATGAAGGTATTTGGTATTCAACCTTCGGCAATCTTAATATGGTCCGGGCTGGCGATGACCAAATAACATGCGATTACTCATATTACAAAGATGGGGAAACTGTATATGGAAGTTTAACCGGAGTTACCTATACGGAGTACAACGACTATACTTTAGCCTACGAATATAATCTGGTTGGAACCTTTAAGGAAACAATAAAGGGAGAAGAAGTAGCTGGCGAATTTGAGTTTCTTATTGTAAGTTCCGACCTCAATTCATTTGGCGGATTTTTTAGTGAAGGAGGAGCGGCGGTGTGGGATTGGGATGGAACTCGGTAATCGTTAAAACCTACCTCCCCATTGAGTTTAAATGAAGCTATTCTTTGGCAAATGCCATTGGGTTTGATATATCCATTCTTGTAAATTATTGGGACTACCTAGCTGCTCCTTCAAAACCTCTCTTTTTCTCTCGAAAAAATGCCTGAAACGTTTGCCGAATGCCATTTTTACTATCTTTGAACCTCTAAAACTCAAAAAATTTCGGCCTATAGCATACATTTACAAGTTCTAAAATGTTTAAAATGAATTGGTTATAGTCCATCAAGGGCTGTAACAATGCTATATTTATGATTGACCATCTGGCCGGAAAAATGGATAGAATAACACCCACATATGCAGTTATTGACTGTAATGGCGTAGGTTATATCACCCATATTTCGTTGCATACTTATACAAAGATCAAGGATGCCACTACGGTAAAGATCCTCACCCATCTTGCGATCAGGGAGGATGCGCATGTTCTATACGGTTTTGCAGATGAACACGAACGTGAACTTTTTCGCCTGCTCATTAGTGTAAGCGGAATTGGTTCAGCCACTGCAAGGATGATCTTATCTTCTTTAAATCCGGTTGAAATTGAGAAAGCTATTGCAGTGGGTGATCTACTCACCCTCAAAAAAATAAAAGGAATAGGTGCAAAAAGTGCGGAAAGAATTATTGTTGACCTGAAGGATAAGGTGGGTAAAACGGGCTTTACAACAGATATGGAGGCTCATACCTTGGGGGGAAATTCAGAAGCATTGCTTGCTTTGGTTGCTTTAGGATTTACCAAGCTGGCCGTGGAGAAGGTGCTGTTAAAGGTGCGCCAGGAGCATGGTTCTGATCTTAAAGTAGAGGAAATAATTAAGCATGCATTAAAATATTTGTAAAAAAAATCGGTTATAGGATAGTTTTTAGGATGAACTACAAGGGAATGAAAAGGATTATTAACTGGAGGATTGCATTTGCAACAGGCGTACTATGTCTGTTAGGATTGACCGGAAGCGCACAGATCAACCCGGATTCAGCGGATCATTTCAGCACACAATATATGGGTGCATTTCAACCCAGTAATGTGGTGGAGGAAGTGACTTACAATCCAACAACCGATCAATATACCATCACCAAGAAAGTAGGAACACTGGTGATCAGCACCGAAACCATTTCATCAGACGAATACCGAAAAAGAAAACTTGCTGAAAATACAGCCGAATACTGGCGTAAAAAAGAATCAGCCAACAGCCAGGGAACTGAAACCAATAGCTTAATTCCAAAGATCAACATCAATAACGATATATTCAAGAATATTTTCGGAAGCAGTAAAATTGAGATCCGTCCGCAGGGAACCGCTGAGTTGATCTTAGGAGTGAGGGTGAACAAAACGGAGAATCCGAATATACCGGTACAGCAACGTACCGTGGCTACTTTTAACTTCGATCAGAATATCCAGATGAGTCTGCTGGGTAAGATTGGTGATAAGATCCAATTAAATGCTAACTTTAATACGAAAGCTGTATTCAACTTCGAGAACCAGATGAATTTAAAATTCGAAGGTGGAGAAGATGATATTTTGCAGGTGCTTGAATTTGGTAATGTATCTCTTCCGCTTACCGGAACATTGATCCAGGGAAGTCAGGCATTGTGTGGAGTAAAGAACAAACTGAAGTTTGGCAAACTGGAGATCACTTCTGTTTTTAGCCAGCAACAAGGACAAAAACAAAATATCCAGGTACAGGGTGGAGCACAGGTAACCAAATTTGAAGTGGCTTGTTCTCAATATGAAGCCAATCGGCACTATTTTGTGAGTGATTATTTTATGAACTTGTTTGATCAAGCCAATGCATCTTTACCGTTTGCAACTTCACCCGTTTATATTACCCGTATGGAAGTATGGGTAACGAATCGTGTAAATGCAACGGAGAACTTAAGGAACATTGTGGGGATGCTTCCATTGGGAGAACCGGCGTTTCCAAATACGACCGTATACCCAGCGAATGAAAATAATCCAACGTATGATCCTCAACTGTTGGATCAAAATCAGATCCGTGATATTACGAGCCAATATTTATTTAACCAATTAAAGCCCGGGATACAAATAGAAAAATTGGCAAATGCCAGGTTACTTGCACCGAACGAATATACCTTCGATCCGGTATTGGGTTATATTTCTTTGAACCAATCTTTAAATGCAGATGAGGTATTGGGTGTTGCTTATCAATATACGATTGGCGGACAAACTTTCCAGGTAGGTGAATTTGGTACGGACATTCCGGCTCCGAAGGCACTTTGCGTAAAATTATTGAAATCTTCTAACCTCGATGTAAAGCAAGCCAACTGGAACTGGATGATGAAAAATGTCTACAGCATTGGTGGCTATAACCTCGGCCAGGAAGATTTTACGTTGAACATTATTTATCAGGATACCGAAACCGGATTAAAGCAGAATTTCTTTCCGAATGCAGGTAGCATTAGTGGTATTCCTTTATTGAAAATATTTAATCTCGATAGGTTAAATCAACAAAACGATGAAATTGCAGATGGATTTTTTGACTTCGTGGAAGGAAGAACCATCAAAGCACAAAACGGAAGAATTATTTTCCCGGTTCGCGAACCTTTCAGCAGTACTTATCTCGCAACACAAATTACGGATGCTGCTTTGGTTCAAAGATATGCTTTTGACTCCCTGTACACCACCATTCAACAACTGGCGGAATTGAATCAGGAGAAAAATCGTTTTTATGTAGCAGGTAGTTATAAAGGAGCTGCCGGAAATGAAATTTCGTTGAATGCGTTCAATGTACCACAGGGATCAGTAACAGTAACAGCGGGTGGAAAAACATTGGTGGAAGGAGTGGATTATACGGTGGATTATTCTGCCGGAAAAGTGAGGATCGTTAACGAGAGTATTTTAAATTCAGGGTTACCCATCAATATCTCACTGGAGAATAATGCTACGTTCAATATTCAGCAAAGGCGAATGATAGGGATACATGCCGACTATAAGTTCAGTAAGAACTTCCAGATGGGAGCCACTTTTATGAACCTGCATGAACGGCCCCTAACTCAAAAGATTGATATAGGTAACGAACCCATTTCAAATACCATGTTGGGTTATGATATTAATTATTCTACCCAATCGAATTTTATTACCCGGCTCGTTGATAAAATTCCGGGCATCGATACCAAAGCTCCGAGTAATTTTAAGATCAATGGAGAATTTGCAGGACTTATTCCCGGCTTTAATACGGTCATTGATAAAAGCGGTGAGAATGGAATTTCATATATCGATGATTTTGAAGGAGCCGAAACACCGATTGATATTCGTAATCCATTTTTCTGGAGATTGGGAACAGTTCCACAAGACAATCCATCTTTCCCGAATGGAGATTATTTTAATGACCTGCGGTATAATTTTAACAGGGCAAAGATGACTTGGTTTATTCAGGATCCGCTTTTCTATCGGAACAATACGTATACACCCAATGCAATCAAGAATAAGCAGTCGATCATGGTGAACAATTACCTTCGGGAAATTGACAGCAGGGAAGTATTTCCGGGATATCAGCCACCAACATCACTGGGTGTTATTTCAACTCAGCAAATTTTGGATCTTCAGTTTTATCCGGATGAAAGAGGTCCGTACAATTATGATGCAGCTTCATTAGATCCCTTTAGTGATTCAACCCAGGTAGGATTGATCAATCCGAAAAGTAATTTCGGTTCGATGATGAGAAGAATGGAAACCACGAATTGGGATGCAGCTAATGTGGCCTATATCGAATTCTGGATGATGGATCCGTTTGATAGTTATACAGATGGAAATCATCCTTTTGCCGGATCCGATTTAGATTCATTAAAAGCATGGGATACTGATTACGCAGTTACCAATAATCTCAATACTGATCCTGGAGGCGGAGGAAGATTCCTCATCCAGATTGGAAACATGAACGAAGATGTTTGTCGTGATGGACGATTGAATTATGAAAACGGATTACCGACTCCGGTGCAGGATCGTCCATTTACAACCACCGTTTGGGGAAGAGCACCATTGTTGCAACCGATCAACAGTAACTTCGACAATGATCCTGCAACCAGGGATTCACAAGATGTGGGTTATGATGGTTTGATTGATGCAGCTGAGTTGACCCATCCTGACTTTGGACCATTTTTAACAGCAGCCGAAGCGTTATTTGGAACCACCGATCCCCGTTTTCTTGCCATCCAGGGAGATCCATCGGCAGATAATTACAGACACTATACAGGTACACCTTACGATCCTGAGGTATTGAATAATCAAAGCTATCCACATCAGCGATATAAAAATTATATCGGTGCTGAGCGTAATTCACCTGCCGGAAACATCAATGAGTCTTTCCAGCAAACACCGAATACGGAGGATGTGAATTCAAACTTTACCCTTGATCAACCGGAAGGATATTATCAATATGAAATTAGTTTAAGACCCGAGGATCTTGAGTTTACGGATATCGGAACCAACTATATCAGTGATATTCGTGTGGGTCAAAGTAAACCGTATACCTATAATGGTAGCTCGAATTATTTTAAAAATGTCAAATGGATCCAGTTTAGAATCCCTATCCGTTCAGAGGACAGAGAGCAATTTGGAACGATTGATAATTTCCGTTCCATCCGTTATATGAGAATGTTGCTCACCGATTTTCCAGATGATATTTATGTAAGGTTAGCAACCTTGCAGTTGGTTCGCGCTGATTGGAGAATGTATCAATCCAGTCTTTGGGATCCTACAGCTTTTGTTACACAGGATGCAGCCGACTTTAATGCAACTACCGTCAATATCGAAGAGAACACAGGTAAAAATCCTTTCAGATATGCAATGCCTCCGAATATTTCGAGAGAGGTAGATCCTGCCAATCCTCAACTAACACAACTTAACG
>JANWKQ010000089.1 GCA_025451295.1 Flavobacteriales bacterium
TCAAACCAGCATTTACGATAGCCAGGTTCGTTTTCCAAACTATATCAATCAATATACTGACACCTTTGGGGTTGTACCTGGAGCGGGATTATTTAAAGATTTTGATAGTGCACTTTTCAATACCGAGGGAGGCAAAGATTTTCTTTTGGCCAATGCGTATGTTGGAATAAATCTCGGCAAGTATATTGGTTTCCAGCTGGGCCATAATCAATATTTTATCGGAGAGGGGATTCGATCCCTATTGCTTTCTGATTTTTCAACTCCTTATTTTTCACTCAAGATTAATACCCGGATATGGAAGATTCATTATCAAAATATTTTTGCTGAGTTGTCTGCTGATAATTTTATGTCTGCTCAGGGTACCTCCGTTCCAATCCCTAAAAAATATATGGCTGCTCACTATCTGAGTTTTAAACCCAATCATCATTTTTCTATTGGGCTTTTTGAAACCGTCATTTTCAATCGTCCCGGACACCAGTTTGAACTACAATATCTCAACCCTGTCATCTTATACCGTACCATAGAGGGTTGGATTGGAAGTCCTGACAATGTTATTCTTGGTCTTAATTCACGTGTGGACATTGGTCGTTCAGTTTCTCTGTATGGCCAGTTGGTGTTGGATGATATTCTGATCGGCAGTATTCTGGACGGCCAGTTAGATTGGTGGGGCAACAAATACGGATTCCAGCTGGGCGTGAAATACCTTAATGTATTGGGAATTAAATTTCTGGACTCGCAGGTGGAATGGAACCGGGTCCGGCCCTATACCTATTCCCATTATGATGAACATGCTAATTACTCAAATTACAAACAACCTTTAGCACACCCCATGGGGGCTAATTTCAATGAATGGATTGTTTCTCTCCGGTATCAGGCCTCTGAACGACTGCGTTTCCGCAGCACAATTTATTTAACCTACAGCGGGGAAGATGTGGATACTATTTCTTATGGTTATAATGTAATTGTTCCCAACACAAAAAGGCCTGGTGATTATGGTCATTTTGTAGGCAGGGGTATAGAAACAGATCTCGTGTATTGGAGTACCGGTATTCAATATGAATTGTCTCCCGGTGTTTTTTGGGATGTTGATTTTGTTTTCAGAAAAAAAACAAGCGCGCTACCGGAACGAAATCTGAAAACAAATCTTTTTCAGGTTGGCTTCCGGTATAATATGGTGAGACGGGAAGAAGTTTTTTGATTAGTAAAATACCTGTAAAAAATATCTGATAATTTATCCTTCTTCGTAACTGCCTAATCCTTCAAGATCATTTACTTTGTGGGCATGAAGAGATATTGGCCTCTTGTATTGGCAGTGATTTTCTTTGGCGGTCTTATTTTTTATCGGGCTATAGTTATACCTATCACTCATGACGAGGCTGGTACCTGGTATTTCTATCGGCACATAAACGTATGGACTTGTTTTTCGAGCCCTTCGTGTTGGGAGTCGGCCAATAATCATTGGCTTAATACTTTACTTCTTCAATGGTCTTCCGGGGTCTTTGGGGAACATCAATGGGCGCTTCGTTTGCCAAAGGTTATTGGTGGAATTTTGTATCTGGTTGCTGCTGCCTGTATTTCCTATCGATATCATCAATCCATGGCACTAAGGTTGGCCTCCTTTCTATTACTAACCACCCACATGTATCTTCTCGATTTTTTTTCCCTGGCCCGCGGATATGGTTTGATGGTCAGTGGTGTTCTTTGGGGTATTTATTCATTGATGCGCTATATAGAACGGTTTGAGATAAAGTGGCTGGTGGTGGGTGTGGTTGGTTTGTCGTTGGCTGTGCTAAGTAATTTCACTGCTTTGCTTCCTTGGGCTGCAATAAGTGCTGGATGGTTGGGTTGGTTGGTTATCCAAAAGAAAAATATTCTTCTTTTTCGACATGGTGTTGTATGGCTTATTTCTGCGTTGGTCTTGGGGTTGTTGCTTCGTCTTCCAATAAAAATACTTTCGGCTGCAGGTGAATTCAATTGGGGTTCAGAAAATCTATGGATAATGATGAAAGATTTTATCACCAATCTCTTATACAGGTCAGATTATTATGGAGGACATTTTGTCTTAAACGTGTTATGGGGTGTTGTGCTGGCCTTTTGTGTAATCGTTTTCGCAGCAACACTGTTTAAAAAAATGGCTTTTAGAAATCAGTTTTTCTTGTTGGTGATTTTACTTTCGTTCAATTTCATTGTTATCCTGGTGCTCCAAAAGATCGCCGGGACTCAGGCTCCTGTGGGCCGCAAGACCCTTTACATGATTCCATTTATTTTCACTCCTTTGGCTATTGGATTAAACCTGATACAGCATCAAATCAAAGGGTTTGTGGTTGGTTTGGCGTTAAGCATCCTCTTGCTTTTTAATATGAACTTTAATTTTTATTGGGCTTCTTGCCGTGAATGGTATTATGATGCATATTATCCGGAATTGTTTTCGGTCATTTTGCCCGATGGATCAGATTCTGATAGTATTCGGCTGGGTGCTACCTGGATATTTATTCCCGCTCTGGTATATTATCAAGCCACAAATCCTTTGCCGCTTTCCGGTCTTGCTTATCAAAAACAACTGATTGTCGATTCATCGATGCAATTCTATTATTTAGATCCCCGTGATACTCTTGGAATAACAACCAATGGTTTCCGGCTTGAAAAAAATATCGGCCCCTTTTTTTTATATGCCCGTAACGTTCCTTCGGATACTCTGAAACAAAACATAAAGCTTGAATAGGGCTTGCTCGCTTTTATGAGGTTCTAGATATCTTCTTTTAATCCCTGATTTTCACTTCTTAAGCGCTTCGGATAAAAACGCATTCCAGCCTTCTGCCGCTTTGAAATGATCTACTATAAATTTTGCCAGGTCAGTCCGTGTGACAAAAGATTCTCCTTTATACTCCTTTTCGTAATGAAATGATTTGTTGTAAAGAACCGGCACCAGTTCAGCTGTTCCTTTTAATTCTGGTGGTAAGACCTTATATCGGTCTCCTCCGAGACCTCCGTATAAATCCACAAACTTTTTGGCCTGTAAAATTTTATTTACTCGTTTTGGATCTTTGGTTATAGCTTTTCGGATCTTGGCCAGGTCGTCTTTTTCCGGTTCATAGCTTCCTCCAGCAATATCCAGTGTGGTGGCCTCAATATGAAAATATATGCCGGGAGTTGTGGTGTCCTTTCTTCCACCCCTGGATACAACAGCAGCCATGTAATTCTTGTATGGGCTTTTATCCTTTGAAAACCGTATATCCTTGTTGATCCGGAATACGCAATCTTTCGGTTCCGTGTTAATCGCAGGATCAAGTTTTTTCATCAGGTCAATGACTTCCTGCACTAATTGATAGAATGGTTCCTTTACATATTGTTCATATCTTTTTTTGTTGGCATTGAACCATTCTGAATTGTTGTTTGCAGCTAATTGCTTGAAAAAAGAGATATATTCTTTGGAAAGTGCCATGTTATGCTTGTTTGGTGAAAGATAATAAAAATTGAATTTTTTCCTGGGGCGTGATTTATTGAATGTTGTTCTTTCAATATTGTTTGTTTTGTGCATTACATCTTATTCCCAAAATGAGCGAAGTTTAATCTGCATATCTTCACCTTCACATGAAAGCTAAAAAATCCTTTGGTCAGCATTTTCTCATCCAGGAACCCATTGCTGAACGTCTGGCCAGTGCGATCAATACCGAAGGATGTGCTGCTATTGTGGAGGTGGGACCCGGTAAAGGAATTTTAACAAAATACCTTCTACTTCAATCCCTTCCGGTAATCGCCATAGAACTTGATCGTGATTTGATTCCTATTTTAGAAAAGGTTTTTATGGGGTCTTCACTGCGTCTTATTCAGGGAGATATTCTGAAAGTTCATTTTGATGAGATTCTGGGTTCAGAAATTCAGTTTGTAATCGTTGGAAATTTTCCCTATAATATCTCAAGCCAAATTGTTTTCCTGGGTCTTCAGCATCGTATCCGGATACCATTTATGGCAGGTATGTTTCAACGCGAAATGGCTTCTCGCATTTGCTCTCCTCCCGGAAGTAAGGAATTTGGAATCATCTCTGTTTTGGTCCAGGCATACTATGTCCCTTCCCTTTTGTTCCAGGTCAAACCAGGATCCTTTTCACCACCTCCCAAGGTGAATAGTTCCGTGATTTCATTGTCTCGTTATCGTACGGAAATCGAAGGTGTAAGTTTCAACACCTTGCGTCAGGTGGTCAAAATGGCTTTTAGCCAGCGGCGGAAAAAATTACGAAATACCCTAAACCCACTTTTGCCGGAAGAAGTGCTAAAGGAAATGAATGTTTCAGATCTTCGACCGGAACAGCTTACGGTGGAACAATTCATTCTCCTCGCTCGCTATGTGTCTGAGGTCAGCACATAACAATCTGATCCTCTACTGTGAAAAGGTTTGTATGATTGGGTTTATTTCCTTTTTAAAATCCTTACTCCCGGCGACAATAAATGCTGGTGTAGTCATCATGGCTTAATCCCTCATTTATTATCCAACATAGTTTTCTTTCACCACCAAAGCGTAGTAATCATCTTCGAGTTCCAGATATCCCTGGTCGTAACAGAAGTAGTATACCTTGCCGGATCTTGTTTTGTATACATTCGTGTAATAATCAAAATTCAGGCCCGAATCTATAAGTTTCATTTTGTGGACCCTGGCCTTACCCTTTGGATTGAGTTTGGATAAAATACTACGGTTTTTTCGAATGGTATAATTGATCCGCCGTATGAAGACCGCAATTTCCGCATTAAGATTATTATAATGAATCGCCCTGCAGTAATCTGAGCAAAATTGTTTGTCGCGACGACCATGGATCTCTTCGTCGCATTCTTTGCAGTATTTCTTTTCTCCGGACATTGTTCGGTAGATGTTTTCTTCACCTATAGTGTCCTGGGGTGGTCGAAATATTACCCTTTAACGGTTACCAAATTTTAATTCGTTCTTCTTTTTTCCGATACCACCGACTCCCTGGTAAGATTTGGAAGGCTCGATAAAAGCTATCGAGGTTAGAGGGGGCGGCAACAGCGCGGTATAAGCCCGGTGGGTGAGGATCGGTTTTTATTTGATTACGCAGAGCTTCGGGACGAATCTTGGTTCTCCAGACAGTGGCCCAGGACATGAAAAATCGTTGATCAGCAGAAAATCCATCGATCTCTCCGGGCTTTCCGTGTCGTTTATAGTATCGCTGGAGAGCATCATGGGCCACGCTCAACCCACCCAGGTCTGCTATATTTTCACCCAAAGTAAACATTCCATTTAATGGCATGTCTTCAAATGGATGGTATCCGTTAAATTGATCGACAAGTTGTTGGGTGAGAATCCGGAATCTCTCTCTGTCTTCTTGTGTCCACCATTCATTGAGATTTCCTTCTTTATCAAATCGGCTACCCTGGTCATCAAATCCATGGGTGATTTCATGACCTATCACAGCGCCTATCCCTCCATAGTTGACCGCTGCATCTGCCTCCCAATCAAAGAAAGGGGGTTGTAATATTGCAGCCGGAAACACAATCTCATTAAACATCGGATTGTAATAGGCATTAACTACCTGTGGGGCCATAAACCATTCCTCCCGTTCTACTTCGTTACCTATGCGTTTGGTGTCACGCTGAAACTTCCATTCTACAACGGACAACATATTTTCGAGGTAACTGCCCCCTTCATCTGAAGATTTTATTTCAAGAGCGGCATAATCTTTCCAGATATCAGGATATCCTATTTTGACCTTGAATGAGGCCAACTTCTCCAATGCATATGCTTTGGTGGTTGGGCCCATCCATTCAAGTTGTGATATTCTGCTTTTGAAGGATTCAACTATATCACCAACCATTTCCAGGGCTGTTGTTTTGGCTGATGGAGGAAAGTGTTTTGTAACAAATAACTGACCCAAAACCTCCCCGAGGCTTTGATTGATCATCTTTACCACCCTTTCTTTCCTGGGCCGCATTACTTCAACCCCTTCTAGTGTTTTTGAATATAATTCAAAGTGGGTCTCTTCCAGCCAACAGTGTGCAAAAGGCGAAGAATAATGAATCAGGAGAAATCTCAAATAATGTTTCAATGTGTGAAGAGAAACATTAGCCAGGTAGTTGTTTAAAAAAGAAAGATAGGTCGGCTCAGTCACAATGAAAAGAGAAGGTGTTGAGACGTTCATAGATTGGAAATAACTGTCCCAGTTCCAGTCAGCAAGTAATTCTTTTAATCCGGAAAAGGTAACTGGGTTATATAATTTATTAATCTGGCGCCTTTCTTCTTTGGTTATCATTTGTTGCGCCAGGTGCTTTTCCAGTAATAAAATTTCTCCTGCCGCTTCTTCGGCCTGTTCGATGGAATAACCGGCTTCTGTTTTCAGGAGCTGAACAATATACCAGTGATATTTTTCAAGTATTTGTATTGTTTTTTCGTCGTTTTCCAAATAATACTCTCTTTCTGGTAAGCCCAGGTTGGCTGCCTCAATGTATGCTGCATATCGTTGGCTGTCGCCTAAGTCCGGATGAACACTAAATTGAAATAATCCCCCAAAACCTTTTGTATTTAACAGCCCTAATAAATTTGGCAATTGGTGGGTATTTTGAAGAGCTTCAATATGATCGAAAAGATCCTGGACTGAAGACAATCCTGCTTTTTCAATCTGTGGCTTATCCATGCCTGTCTCAAATAATCTTGCAGCTTTATTGTCTGCCGGACCCGGGGTAGCCAGGGCTTCTTCAAGAATATCCAGAATTTTTTGATCGGTATTTTTGGATAACTCATGTAAGCTTCCCCATGAACTTCTGTCTTGAGGAATGTCTGTAGTGCGCATCCATCCTCCATTAACGAATTGATAAAAATCTTCACCCGGATTAATATCTAAATCCAGGAATTCGCGGTTAATGCCTTTTGCCATTTTCTAATAGTGTGTGGTGGTACTTATTAAATGCTCATTTCCAATTCGCTACATCCAATATTAAAATACGGGCTTTTATTTTATCTCAACAATCATTGGGCCTGGTCCTGATAATAATATTTCATTATTGAGATCTATCGTTTTACCGGAAATAATTTCCGTTCCAGTTATCGAGTCCCCGAGTATTCGTTTAAAACGATCAAGTTTTAATGTTGTTATGTTAACGTTTTTATTTAAAATAATCATGACTTTTTGGTGGTCATCGTATCTGAAAAAAACGTATACACCTTGTTGTGGAACGAAATGGGTAATTTGTCCGTGATGTATCGCTGTTGCGCCTTTTCTCCACGTTAAAATTCTTCTCAAAAATTCCTGGGTGTCTGTTTGTTCTGTGGAAAGGCCTTGTCCGGAAAATGCATTTTTATCATCGCCTATCCATCCACCTGGAAAATCTGATCTGACTAATCCGTCGTCTCGCTGGGGTGGACTGGTCATGAGCACTTCCGTTCCATAAAATATTTGTGGTATTCCACGAATCGTTAGTGTATAGGCAAGGGCCATTTTTAGTTTGGCTTGATCTTCGCCCAGTTGTGTATATATTCGGGTCATATCGTGGTTGTCCGGAAATACAACTAATTGCATGGGATTGGCATATTGGAAATCCAATGCCAGCATTTCATAAAGATGTAACCAACCACCATCTCGATCCTCGGGAGCTAACAACGCTTTTTGTAATGCTGACTGAATCGGAAAATCAAAAAGAGAGGGTAAATAGGAAACATATCCATTGCTGTTTTGCTTCCCCTTTTGCCAATAAGATACGATCGAGGGGTTTTCATACCATACTTCTCCGGTTATGTTAAAATTTGGATATTCCTCCATGACCCGTCGGGACCATTCGGCCATAAAATCTTCATCTGGATAAAAATAGGTGTCCATGCGTATCCCGCTAAGTCCTGCATACTCTATCCACCATATTGTGTTTTCAATCAGATAATTTGCTAACCAGGGATTTCTGACATTCATATCCGGCATGGTGGGTACAAACCAACCGTCTTCAAGAATGGCCAGATCTTCTGCAGCAGAATATGGGTCTGCCTGGATCGTTTTTCTGTGATTGGTTTCTGTATACGGTTGATTGTAATAATTAAACCAATCTTTTGTTGGTGGATTGGTCATCCACCAGTGACTGGATCCGGTATGGTTGAGGATCATATCCATGATGATCTTTATTCCCTTCTGATTCGCTTCCTGGCAAAAGTCTTTATAGGAAGCATTTGTGCCCATTCGCGGATCGACCTTGTAAAAATCAGTAATTGCATACCCATGATAAGAATACTTGGGCATATCATTTTCTAACACTGGATTGGACCAGATAGCCGTAAATCCCATCTTTGAGATATAGTCAAGGTTTTGGCGAATGCCTTCTATGTCTCCACCATGCCTTCCATTTTTTAAGGCACGGTCCGGGTTTTCCTTCATTCCATGTATTTGGTCATTTTCAGGATCCCCATTGGCAAATCGGTCAGGAGTGATGAGGTAGATTACGTCCTCTGTGTTATATCCTTTTCTTGACGCAGATCCATTTACCCGGGTAAGAAGTGAGTATTCAATTTGGGTAATTTCCTTTTTGTCTTTAAAGAGCTTAATAGGAACTTTGCCGGGCTTTGCTTTGCTTTTGATCTCCAGATCAATAAAAAGATAGCTTTTGTTTTCAGGGCTCTCGGACTTAAGAATCTTTATGCCTTTGTAGGTTGATTCTGCTCGAAGATCTCCCAGGCTGTCCCCATATAGCATTATTTGAAGTCTTTGATCCTTCATACCTATCCACCAATTGGGAGGTTCTATCCGGTCTATGGTTTGACTAAAGAAAACACAAGGAAGGTGAAGGTTTATAACTAAACAGAAAATGGCTTTATTGATCATCTTTCAAAAATAGCTTTTTACCTTAAAACCATGAGGCAGATGGTCTCGTTCAGTGTTTGTCTGGTATGGGAATAAATACAACTGAATCGCGTTAATAATTAAATTTAATTAATTAAAATTCTGATAATCAATACTTTATGTTTGTTTTAAGCTTAGACAATAAACGCATTTCCCCAGCGCTTATCATGTAGTTTTCCGTTGTTGTGATCATGATGGGCGGACTAGATTCGCCCTTGGACTTTGATCGCTTTTTACACCTCGGGTGAGCGGTATTGGAATCCGT
Organism: Flavobacteriales bacterium; assembly: GCA_025451295.1. Classification (GTDB taxonomy): domain Bacteria; phylum Bacteroidota; class Bacteroidia; order CAIKAF01; family CAIKAF01; genus JANWKQ01. The sequence goes on from JANWKQ010000089.1 coordinate 9,090, forward strand.
TCATTTAATAGACCATCAATGTGCTTATGCTATGGGTTCTATAGGGCTTTTCTAATTACACCAAATGAGGTGGGAATTAATGGCGCCAACTGAATCGGCTTTTTTTATTCATTTCGTACTAAAAGCACAAAGTATACATTGAAATGTATGACTTTGAATCCTGGTCCAAGATGACATGAACTTGACCATAGTTCAAAATTCCCTTTGTTTTGAAAGGACCGAAGGTTATACCGGTTATTAAACGATCCGCGGCAATGGGGTTGAATTCTGTTTGTTCCACGTGGAACAAATGGGTGCTAAATGACTCTTTTTGCTCAAGGAGTTTAAGGGTGTAAATCAAATATGATGTGATTTGCTCTTCTTCTTTAATAGATATAAATGACGGCTGACCAAAATCTATAAATCCATAGTGTTGTGAAATCCTTGAGATTCCCTGGTCATTGATTGAGATGGATGAAAGGACAAGATTGGATCTGCCTTGATTTGTTCCACGTGGAACAAATTAATTCTTGATGGATTTACTTATTCCTTTATTTCTCCGATTTCATGCAGGAAGTCTTTTAAATAGTTATTGAACGCTTCAGGATGCTCCATCATGGGGGCGTGTCCGCATTGATCAAGAATGAAAAGCCTGGAATCTGTAATGAGCTCATGGAATTTTTCGCCTACAAAAGCGGGAGTAATTGTATCATGCTTTCCCCATACCAATAGGGCAGGACGCTTTATTTGTTCCAATCGATCTCTAACATTGTGTCTAAGCGCAGATTTTGCAATGGCTATAACCCTGACTGCTTTATTACGGTCATTGACTATATCATAAACCTCATCCACTAACTCTTTGGAGGCAACGCTCGGGTCAAAAAAGGTGGTTTCTGTTTTCTTTTGTACAAATTCATAGTTTCCTCTTTTGGGGAAAGTACTTCCAAGGGGGGCTTCAAAAAGACCAGAACTCCCGGTTAACGTAATTGAACGTAAAATATCCGGTCTTTGAAGGGCAAAAAGAATGGCCACATGTCCACCCAAACTATTGCCAACAAGATTGACTTTTTTATATCCTTTAAATTCTACAAATTCATTTACATAGTTAACCAAGCCCATAACAGATAACTTCTTAAGGGGCAACTCAAAGATTGGTAGCATCGGTACTACTACGTTTATTTTCCCCTCAAAATGATCAATAATGGAAGCAAAATTGCTCAGAGCCCCGAAAAGTCCATGCAATAACAATAGAGTCCTTTCTTCACGGGGATTGGTCTCAATGAAATTAAATCCATTTTCTTGCTGGGTCTGATAGTTCATATTTTGCTGTATATCGCTTAATTTGTGAGTATTATAAATAATAATATAATTATATATAATTCGGTGTGGCCCTAATGAATAGATATATGAGAGTTGTGAGGAAAATTATTCCCATTCCCTGATGTAAAACACCAAATAATATAGGAATAGAACCTTTACTACCAAGCAGGGTCAATATACCTAATAGTATTTGAACCACTATATTGCCCATTAAACCATATGCAATCCAATGCAAAGATTTGATTTGGTGTTGCATCCATTTAATTGCGAAAAGAAAAATAAATATTGCTAAAAGATATGCCAGGTTCCTGTGTATCACTTGAACAAGAGCTGGCATAAAGCCTGATTGGTCATACAATAAAAAATTGTCAACATTCCAATGTTTGGGATCCAATATAATGGACGGAAACCATGAACCATTCATTAAAGGCCACGTTGGATAAAGCAAAGCAGATTTCATTCCTGAAACAAAACCTCCAAAACAGATTTGAATAACCGTTAGTCCAATTAATCCCTGTATAGACTGACGCCATTGTTGAGAAAGAGCAAAATAACTTATTCCCCTTTCGGACATCCAGGTATAAAACAACACTATAAATAATGCAATTCCCAGACCGAGGTGTATGGTAAGTTTGTATGCATTAACCCATGGCCTGTCATTTAAACCGGAAACTACCATGATCCATCCAAATAATGCGGCAAGGGCAGCAAA
>JANWKQ010000090.1 GCA_025451295.1 Flavobacteriales bacterium
ATTATACATGCGGTGGAGAAATACAATGGCCTTGGGTTTGGCTTCTACCAATTGGGTTTTTACATAAAGCAGATCACCGGCAACCAGTTCGGCAAAATATTTGAGGTTTTGTTCTACGGCCACCATGCCTTTGTTTTCATTTTGTAAATAGGTGGGTGTAATGCCCAAATGTGCCAGGAAATGCCAGGTGGCCTGGTCGAATTTACCTACATAATACATTACATTCATATGGCCGATAAAATCGCAATGCCATGGGTATACGGCTCCGCGATAGGTTTCTAATTCAATCATGGTTATAAAAATAGTCTGGTTAAATGTACAGGATATTCTCTATCTTAGAGGATGGAAATAAACATGTAGTCCTCTATCTTTTCATGAAAGAAGATCCCAAACCAACCTATAATGAACCCTATGAGCCGGGTTGTGGAGAAATTTATAATTTCTGGCTGAAACATCCTGCCGCCTTTGATGAAAGAGAAAACCTCCGGAATGTTGACAATTTTAAGAAAAGCCTTATTAGAAACATCTTCAAACCCATCAGTCTGGAAGAATACAATGCCGGCATTCCACAAAAATGTATTATTCAAATAAAGATCTACGGATTATTCCTTCAAAACAATGATCAACCGGTTCTTTTCCATTTTCGTAAACGGAGGATGGATGAGGTGGTCAGATCCTATCAGGAAAATGAAGTGATCATCGAAAGTTTTGTCATCAAAGAAGTGAATGGTAAAGTAAAGATCACTGGTGAAAGATCATTTACACCACAAGAAGAAAACATTATTTTCAATTGTCTGGCTCGTTGTTTTAGGAATACGAGTCCGTTTGATGATCTGGATAATGGAAAGGAGATCAAAACAGCCATGGGTGAATTATTTCCTGATATTTTTCCCTTTGCAGCTAAAAATAACATGGATGATTAAAAAAAATCCTGTTTTTTGTGATTTTCTGAGATGGTTTTACGTATAAAAAGAAAAAGCCATGAACCGAACGTTATCTAAAACACTGCTCATCTTTTTTATTCCTGCTTTCTGTATCCTTCTAATTTCCTATCTTATCAGCACTTCATCGATCTATTCAACCCAAGCAGATCTGTTCTCCATGGCCTTAACGATTGATCTTTGTGTGGTGATACCCGTTATTTATTTCTTGTCGATCCATAAAACGAGGATCTCTAAAGTAACTGTGATTCCCGTGATCCTTTTATCTTATTTGTGGGCAGGATTTATTATTCCTTCCAACAACCAATCCTATCTCCAAACGATCAAGTGGGTATTTATCCCGATCGAATTCTTTGCGGCTGCCTATCTCATCTATAAGGTGAGATTGGTCATCAACCATTTCAGATCATTGGGGAAAAATGTTGATTTTTTGGAATGCATGAGCCAGAGTTTATACAAAGTTTTTGGCGAAAACAAAGCGGCTGACATCATGACCACCGAATTAAGCGTTTTCTATTATGGATTTGGAGGATGGTGGATCAGAAAGGAACAGGTGAATGGAAAGGCTTTTTCATACCACAAGGATTGCGGCTATCCTTTAATTGCGGCTGTATTTTTCTTTCTTATTATTCTAGAAACAGTTTCATTACATCTGCTCATTGTTCAATGGAATTTTACCATAGCCATGATTTTATTGGCAATCAGTGTATATGGTTTGATCTTTTTGATGGCCGACCTGAATGCCGCAAGAAAACGACCCATTCTTGTTGACGGAGACAAGCTGGACATCCGCATCGGTTTAAGATGGCGTGCTACCGTCCCATTTGAAAATATACAAAGTGTTGAACTGGTGGGGGACAAAGAATATAAAGGGAAGGAATATGCTAATCTTACACTAGCCGGAACCTGTAATCTAATGATCCACTTAGAACAGAAAATGAAAGTAAAGGGCTTTTATGGAATTTCAAAAAAGGTAAACAAACTCATCCTGTCCGTTGATTCGAAGCAGGAATTTATTCAGGTGGTGAATCAGAAATTAACCAAGTAGAAATTCGATCAAGGATCGGTCGCGGCTGATAAAAAAAGCTACCTGTTGTCCGGGAAATATTTGAGCCGACATTGGACCCATGAGTTTTACCAATTGATTTTCAGTAACGTATTTTTCCATCTCGTGATGAGAAGCTGAATAGCAGGTATGATGAAACCCTTCTCCTTTTTTTTGCAAAAAATTCCAGACCGGACTTTTTTCATTGAGTGGCTGGATCAATTCGATCAATTCGTTTTGAGAATTTTTATACAGACAAATTTTTGCTTCCTGAACTGGATCGGTTACTGAGGCGACGAGGTGCAGACTTTCCTGAACCGAGGTTGGGTCATCTGCATTCTTCACGATATATCCAATGTGGTGTAGGTCCATGGTGATCAAAAATACGGAAAATATCAACCGGACGGTAGCGGCAGGGGGTGAAGCGGCATCCTTTTTATGGTATAACGAAGGCTTTTCGGTTGCGGTAGAGACGGAATATATTCCGTTTCTACCTTTGGCCGTGATAAACCTATAGTCCCATAAAAAGATATAGCGCAACACCCGTTAGCCGCCCTAATAAAAATTATTTAACTTCGCCTTAATGACAAATACCAACAACATCACTATTTACACCGACGGTGCCTGCAGCGGAAACCCCGGTCCAGGTGGATTAGGTATTGTACTCATGGCTGGTCCGCATAAAAAAGAATATTCAGAAGGCTACCAGCGAACCACCAATAACAGAATGGAATTATTGGCCGTGATCAAAGCATTAGAAATGCTGAAAACAAATACACATCCTGTGACCATTTATTCCGATTCGAAATATGTGATTGATGCCATTGAAAAAAAATGGGTATTTGGATGGGAAAAGAAAAATTTTGCTGGAAAAAAAAATGCAGATCTCTGGCAGCGATTTTTGGATATATACCCACGTTTTAAGATCAACTTTGTCTGGGTAAAAGGCCATGCCACCAATCCACATAACAATCGTTGTGATGAACTTGCGGTAGTAGCATACAAACAGCCGAAACTGCTGAAAGATGCGGTATTCGAAGCGAACGAAGCATGAAACTAAAAACGGATATATATATTGATTCATCTGAAGCCAAAATAGATCATTCCCAAAAGATCTATTTAATGGGCTCCTGTTTTTCTGAAAACATAGCTGCAAAATTTAGCTATTATGGATTTAATGTAATGGCTAACAGTCACGGAATTATTTATAACCCGCTTTCGATGGCGAGGGCTTTTCAGGATCTTGTTATGGAGAGGGAGTATACCCTGCAGGATCTTATACAGGAGGAAGGAAAGTATCTGAGTTTAAATCATCATGGTTCTTTTGAGGGGAGTGATCCCAATATAGTACTTGAACTTATCAATAAAAACATTCAGGAACACTATAGCTTCCTGAAGCAAACAAGTTTTGTATTTGTTTCGGTGGGAAGTGTTTGGGTATATCAGTATAAACTTTCAGAAGGAAATGAATCGATGGTTGTGGCAAATTGTCATAAATTACCCGCTGCCCGGTTCGAGAAAAAATTATTAAAATCGCATACCACTCACGAATCTCTCATGAGCATGATTGGTTTGATTCGTCAGGTAAATCCTGCGGCCCAAATTGTTTTTACCATTAGTCCGGTTAAATATCTGAAGGATGGATTCGTTGAAAACCAATTCAGCAAATCGATGTTGCATGTTTTGATCCAGGAATCTCTTATAGAAAACGTTTCTTATTTCCCTGCCTATGAGATTATGAATGATGATTTACGTGATTATCGCTTCTGGAAGGAGGACATGATGCATCCAAATGAACAGGCGATTGATTATATCTGGGAAAAATTTTCAGAAACTTATTTTGAAGAAGACACCCTGAAGATTATGGACGAGGTAAAAAAAACCCGGCAATTTGTTTCGCATCGTTCCTTAAGTTCTGACCCTACGGAAATTGAAAAATTAAAAAAAGATCAGCAAAAAAAATTGCAAGAACTAACTTATAAATACCCTCAAATCGTTTTATAGATATGAACGTAAAAATTATTTCATACAATCTAAATGGCATCCGGGCCGCAATGACAAAAGGGTTGCTGGATTGGGTAAAGGCAGCGAACCCGGATATATTCTGCATCCAGGAATTAAAGGCAGAACATAACCAGTTCGAAGTAAAATTATTTGAGAATTTGGGATATCATTGTTATTGGCATTCAGCAAAAAAAAAGGGATATAGTGGGGTGGCCATTCTCTCAAAAATTTCTCCTGAAAAAGTGGTAGTGGGTTGTGAGATCCCGGAGATAGACGATGAAGGACGCATCATTCGTGCTGATTACAAAAATTTTTCGGTAATGAGCACTTATTTCCCCTCGGGAACTTCCGGTGATGAACGCCAAGGATTCAAATATATTTTTCTTGATAAATTCTATGATTATATCCAATCGTTGAGAAAGGAAATTCCCAATCTCATCATTTGCGGGGACATAAATATTTGTCATAAAGAAATTGATATTCATAATCCGATTTCCAATAAAAATTCAACAGGGTTTTTACCACCGGAAAGAGAATGGGTCACGAAATTTATTGAAAGCGGGTTTGTAGATAGTTTTCGTCACTTCAATGATGAACCTCACCACTATACCTGGTGGAGTTATCGGTTCAATAGCCGTAAGCAAAATAAAGGATGGCGCATCGATTACCAGATGGTTGCAGAATCTTTGAAACCATCTTTAAAACGATCAGCCATTTTACCTGAAGCACATCATAGCGATCATTGTCCTACTTTATTAGAACTGGAGATCTAAGTTTTCTAAGCTCTTTTTTTCTGTCTCGCTATTTTCGAAACATAGTTGGTGTTTTTCATGGCTGAAACACAAATAATCGCCGACATGATCCCGCCACCTACCCCTGAGCAAACAATATCCTGCCCTGCAAGGAATAAACCTTTAATAGGCGTACGTGGTTTGATGAACCGGTTTTTAAAACGAGCAGGACTCGATTCCAATCCATACATCTCACCATTCGGATAGCCCTGAAAATGCTTGGTAGAAAGAGGTGTGGAGAGCTCGTAGAAATCCACTTTCCCTTTTGTTTGTGGAAGATATCGGTATAGATAAGCCAGTAGTTGCTGACTGATCTTTTCCTTCAGATCATCATATTTTTGACCACGATTCTTCCAGGGTGAACCTTCCCAGGGGGAAAACGAACTATATTCTACCGGTGTAACAATTTCAATGGTGCTGATGCCTGGATGTCGTTGTTCAAAATCCGGGTCTTTGGCACTTGGGAAGGAAATATATACTACTGGAAATCCATCCAATGTATGTTCAGCAAAATCCTTCATGTTTTTATCATGATCATATTCCGGTGGAAAGATCCAGAAATTGCTCTTGGGAAAATTAAGTTGAGCGGCTGTTTCCTTAAAGCCGATATAGAGTCCAAGATAAGCAACGGAAGGATTTAGGTCTTTCAACTTTTCTGTGAGTCCATATTTTTCCTGAGTATTTTCCGGGAGTAAAGATTTATATGTTTTTTCAATGCCGACGGTACTGATCACCGTTTTTGCTTTCCAGATTTGACCACTGGCCATTTGAACGCCAACCGCTTCACCACCCTCTATCAAAATTTTATCCACTTCGGCGTTCACAAAAATTTCTCCACCGGCTTTTTGGATCACCGGGGCTATTTTTTTAAAAATGATCCTGGATCCACCCACAGGATAATAACCACCTTCCATATAATGATGTGCAACTGTAGCATGCATAACAAACGAACTTTTTGAAGGCGGGAGCCCATAGTCTCCGAATTGAGCTGCCAGCACTGCTTTGAGTTTACTGCTGATAAACAATTCATCCAGAACTTCCTGGGTAGTCCTGGAGGCGTATTTTAAATAGGAGTTTCGCATCCATTTTCCAATGATCTTATCCACAAATTCCGGGATTGCTTTTTCAGCATAAAAAAGTTGGGCTGATTTTGCGACTCTGTTAAGGAGTGATATATATTTTTTCAAACCTTCTTCTTCAATTGGGAATAAATTGGTAAAATATTCTACAAATTCATCTGCCCCTTTTCGGAATTCATATAGTTCATCACCAAAATAAATTCGGTCATATACCTCACCTATGTCGGCCCATTCAATGGGCGTATCACAGATATAATCATAGATCATTTTTAATTCGGTATCCGTGCCTACCTCACCTACGTAGTGTAAGCCTACATCCCATTCATAATTTCCTCGCTTAAATGTATGTGTACAACCACCTGCCACATAATGCCGTTCGAGCACAAGTACTTTCTGACCCTCTTTGGAAAGTATAGCAGCGAGTGCCAGTCCACTAATTCCGGAGCCTATAATGATTGTATCAAATTCTTCCTCGTTTCGCAGTTTAAAAGGTGTAAAGAGCGAATGAGCAATCTTCTTTTTATCTTCCATATCAACAAAGTCTAATCGTACCAATAACCTATCCTTACGATTCCATAAAGTTGAGGAGTTTATATTTTGATGATGTTATAGAATGACCGGGAAATATTACATCATTCTAGGGTTGAATAACCCGGTATTACCAGTTTAGACGGGCGAGAATGGGTTTAGTTATAGAATTAGGATAAAAAAAGGTTAAAAAGGGGGATTTTTGATATATGAAAGATTTATATCCTGATTTACTTCTTTTTCAATCGCAGGTCATCACAATATGGAGGAAGTGAGATATGGATTTTAGATAGATCTGGTTTTGTTTTCCAGACTTCTGTTCCATAAGCAGTATAAGTCCTTGGTCTTCCCGGAGAAGGCATACCGCCAATTGCATCCCTGGCAATCGTATCGTTGTTTTCATTTACTACAGATAACAAGCAATAATCCGGGCCATCTATTGTATAATTTGCTTTTGATTGAACAATCGTAATTCGCATTACGCTGACAGTATCATTCGAAATTCCCAGATATAAGCTATCAATCCCGAATTCGATTTTGGTAATGGTATAAGGTTCACAGGTGATCATTTGATCTTTCCAGGCATTGATATAAATGGTTTTGCAGGAGGCTAGAAATGCAATCAAAAAAACAAATGTGGTTATTTTTTTCATACCGCTATTTCGGAAGTTTTCGCCATTCATCTAATGGAATTTCTTTTTTGGTTATTGTGTCCAAAAACAGAATATCTAATGAAGGAAAATATACATGAAAATTAAAAAATGGCAGCGGATAAATATCGGAACTGGATGCTGAGATCTCGACATTGAAATATCCTTTTTTATTTTGGTGAGGATAATCGGTAACAAGTGCACTCAAGTCAAGGTTATTTTTTTTGTCAATCTCTTCGGATTTCATTTTAACTTCCGGAAGATCAAATACCATATTTACGGCCATATGCTCCATTTCAAATGAATCCGTGGGAATTTGAATACTATCTTTTTTTTCTGACAATTCCCTGGTCGTTTTTCGATTTCCGCATCCAGGGAGGGTGATTGAAAAAATAAAAGCGGAACAAAGAATGATTTTTTTCAACATGCGTAATTACTTTTCTTTTGGTTGTTTTCTCCACTCTTCAAGACTTATTATTTCATCCTGGATGGGATCATAATATTTTATTTTTAGAGATGGAACGTAGACATAAAAGGTAAAGTGTGGAACGAAAGCATCGCCATTGTCTTCACCAATTTTTACGATGTATAAGTCTTTTCCGTTGTCATCCGGTGTCTCTGCAAACATGCCCAGCTGATGGCGCTTTCCTTTGGTTTCCTTTTCAAGATAATTGCCATTTTCAATTACTTCGGGAAGAGAAAAAACCGCATCCATTACCTGGTTTTCAAGATCCTTTTTAGTTTGAAACGTGTCGACTTTTGAGGTATCATTGGATTTTAAACTGGTACTATCATTTGGGGTGGATTTATCATGTGCCCTTTTATTTCCACAAGAAACAACAATCAGACAAATTGATATGAACAGAAGGATTTTTTTCATAAACAAAACATAGCAATGCATTTGTTGATTAATTACCAAACATATTCATCGAGGGCATTCGGTCGTCAAATTCGATATCGAATTTTTTACCGAAAATAAAAACACCCGCTTTAATGGTTCCTTTTACAGTCACCGGTTTATTGGAACCTCCATTCATTAGCATACCGAATAAAGCCCCGGTAGGATCAATGGTTGCTTCTCCTTTAATCGTGTACTCACCTCGTTGATTTTTTTTGAGCACTACTTTTCCAATTGTCTTTATCTTTCCCATCTTCTGCTTTCCCATGATAATATCAAAGTCACCCTTCTTTAGCCAGATATTGTAGTTGTTTGGATTATCAACCTCCACCGTTACTTCTACCAAATAACTACTGCTGCTTTTGGGTGTCATGTTTGAAAGATTGAAATCCCCTATGGTTGGCTCTGTGAATTTGCACGAACTAAATAAAAAGGCTATGATCATTGCAAACCACAGCCTTTCAATATATTGATTTTTTATATGACTCACTATTGTGATTTTAGCTTTGTATAATTCTCGTAATAGTATGGGATCGTTTCTATTCCTTTATAAAAATTAAATACACCATAACTTTCATTGGGTGAATGCAAAGCATCAATATCCAAACCAAAACCCATCAGCACCGATTTTACACCCAGTTCTTTTTCAAACAAAGCAACAATCGGAATACTTCCACCACCTCTTGTTGGAATTGGTTTTTTTCCAAAAGTTTTTTCGATCGCCATGCTGGCGGCTTTAAATTCTATGCTATCTGTTGGGGTTAAAACAGGTTCACCGCCATGATGAGGTCTTACTTCCACTTTCACAGAAGCTGGCGCAATGCTCTTAAAATGCTTCGAAAAAAGCTCTGTTATATGATGGCTATTTTGATTAGGGACCAAACGCATGGATATTTTGGCAAATGCTTTCGAAGGTAAAACGGTTTTTGACCCCTCTCCAGTATATCCACCCCAAATTCCATTGCAATCCAGTGTCGGTCGGGTCCCGGTTCTTTCCATGGTCGTATATCCTTTTTCTCCTAAAAGCTCCGCTACACCCAGGTCTTTCTTGTAATCCGCTTCGTTGAAGGGTGCCTTCGCCATCTCTGCTCTTTCCTCTGCGGTTTGTTCCACGATCCCATCATAAAATCCCGGAATGGTGATGTGCATATTCTCATCGTGAAGGGAAGCAATCATTTTGGCGAGGATATTGATTGGATTGGCCACCGCACCGCCATATACACCACTGTGCAGATCACGGTTAGGACCGGTAACTTCCACTTCTACATAGGTAAGGCCTCGTAAGCCTACATCAATAGAAGGGACATCATTTGCGATCATGGAGGTATCAGAGATAAGGCAAACATCGGCCTTTAACTTGGCTTTATTGGCAATGCAGTATGGGCCCAGGTTTGGTGATCCAACCTCTTCCTCACCCTCGATCATGAATTTTACATTACAGGGTAAAGTGCCGGTTTTCATCATCGCTTCAAAGGCTTTGAAGTGCATATACATCTGTCCTTTGTCGTCACAGGCCCCTCTTGCGTAGATCCTTTCATTCCGGATCGTAGGTTCAAAAGGAGGAGTGGTCCACAGCTCCAAGGGTACCGCAGGCTGTACATCATAATGACCATAAACAAGTATGGTGGGTAATTTAGGATCAATGATCTTATCCCCGTATAAAATAGGATGACCTTTCGTAGGACTGATCTCCACGTTTTCGGCACCTGCCGCGATTAATTTTTCCTTAAGGAATTCGCATGTTTTTAGCACGTCCGCCTTGTATTCAGAATCAGCGCTGATAGACGGAATGCGGATTAGATCGAACAGTTCATCCATGAACCGTTGCTTGTTTTCCTGTATATAACCTTGTACTTTTTCCATAAATAATTTGAATCTGTGCAACTAAAAGGCGAATATATCAGTTATTATTTAAAAAGGTAGTTTAACCTCACTGAACAAGGGAAACCGGGCGGGTTTATCCGATGAAAATTCGGAACAGGTTTTGGAACGATATTTGACTTACAATGAATGATGTTAATTTTTTTGGGATGACCAAGTGTTTCACTACTTTAGCAGGTTCTAAGAGAGAAGTAATTTTGAGACTGAAACCAGCGATATTTTTCTTACGGTTTACCTTTGGGATCCTTTTATCGATCGGTGTTTCATGGGGGCAATTGCAGACCTCCGGGGGGCAAACAGCCACCCAGTTAGTTCAAAATACCCTGTTAGGGGGCGGAGTTCAGCTACTTTCAGTAACTTTTCAAGGATCAAACGGCGCCATTGGTACTTTTAATGGAACCAGTTCCAATATTGGTCTACCCAACGGGGTAATCATGACAACCGGGGTGATAAGCGGACCCGACGGGCCAGTTGGTCCGAACACCATTCCCAATGCTGGGGTAGATAATGGTACGGGTGGTGATGCGCTTTTGGCCAGTATCATTCCAGGCAATCCATCCACTTTCAATGCGACCGTTATCGAATTTACTTTTATCCCTTCAGGGGATTCCATCAATTTCAGATATGTTTTTGCTTCTGAAGAATATCCTGAATATGTGGGAAGTGAATTCAATGATGTATTCGGATTTTTTCTTTCGGGCCCCAATCCTTTAGGAGGAAATTATGTCAACAAAAATTTAGCAATCGTACCAGGAACGCCTTCTACACCGGTTGCGATTAATACGGTGAATGATCAAACCAATACTGCTTATTACGTCGATAATTCTTCACCAGGAGTGAGTGTTCAATATGATGGATTTACCCGCCCGTTAATCGCCATGGCAAGTGTTGTGCCATGCAGCACCTATACGATCCGGTTAGCAATTACGGATGTTGGTGATGGTATCTATGACTCCGGTGTATTTTTAGAAGCAAAAAGTTTTTCATCCAATGCTATGGATGTGAGTTCAACCATTACCGGGTCATTCACTACAGATACATTGTACGAAACATGCGGTGAGGCAGATGTTACCTTTAGCATTACCGGAAATACCGGCGTTGCCAATACTATTCAATATCAAATTTTAGGAAGTGCTACCCAAGGGGTTGATTTTACAGTAAGCCCTCCCGGAACGACCATCATTATCCCTGCCGGACAAAGTACTTCTCATATTACAATCACACCTATCAACGATGGTAATCCAGAGCCACTTGAGTTTATTGTGATCGAATTAATTGACACGGCTGCTTGTCCGAATGTGCAAATGCCGCGTGACACCATTTATCTTCAAAACGTAAATCCTATTTCCATTGTTGCCAGAGCCGACACCTCTTTGGTTTGTAACAATGAAGTTTTATATGCCTATGGTATCGCCTCTGGTGGTGCCGGCAATATTACACTCACCTGGAGTGACGGATTAGGGCAGGGTAACTATATTCCATTTATTGCCAGAAATACAGAGACCTATGTAGTGATTGCTACGGATCAATGTGGAAGTACAGTCGTTGATTCATTTACCGTATTTGTCCCGAATGTAACACCGTTAGTGTTGACATTTACGAGTGATACAGCCATTTGTCCAGGAACACCGGTTACCTTAACCGCTACTGTTGGTGGTGGGATTGGACCTTTGAATCTGGGATGGAGCACTGGCGAATCAAATATTTTTTCAAAACTGGTAGCCCCTTTGGAGACCACATTGTATAGTGTGATACTTACTGACAGTTGTGGAAATTCCTTAACGGATGGAGCATTGATCACTGTACTTGCTCCCGAAGTTTCTATCAGCTACATATACAAAGAGAACAGAGTCATCCAGTTTTTCTCATCCCCATCTTCTGATGTGGTGAGTTATTCATGGAGTTTCGGGGACGGACAGACTTCTGCCCTTCAGAATCCGGAACATACCTATGCCGATAGCGGTTATTATAATGTAATGCTCGTGGTGACCAATTCTTTTGGTTGTACGGATACTGCATTCGAACTGGTCTATGCATATCCTGACTTTAGATTCTTTATACCTAATACATTTACGCCAAACACAGATGCATTGAACGATGTCTTCATGGGGTTGGGCATAGGATTTATAAAATATGAAATGAGGATCTTTAACCGTTGGGGTGAAGAGATCTTCTTTACAAATGATATCCACCGAGGCTGGCCTGGTACGGATGGTCATGATAATAATTGTCCTATTGGGGTCTATGCTTATCGGGTTGATCTGGAAACACCGGCTGATCTGAAGTATCGATTCATTGGTCATGTAAATCTGCTACGTTAAAATGAAAAAACTGATTGCCTTTGTAGTTGTTATCTGTAGCCTTCAGGCTTCATGGGCAACACATATCATAGGCGGTGAGTTATTCTATGATTGTCTGGGCGGAAATACGTATCGGATCACATTAAAAGTTTATCGTGACTGCTTTCTTGGGCAAGCTCCTTATGATGATCCTGCAAAGATTACAGTTTGGACCGGCAACGGGGGTTATGTGCAGGTTATCGAGGTTCCTTTTCCGGGGTCTACCAATGTTCCGTTTGTAAGCAGCAACCCTTGTTTTCAGGCTCCTGCCAATGTTTGTGTTGAGCAGGCCATTTATACGACCACGGTTACCTTATCAGGCTCACCTAGCGGATATATTTTTGCTTATCAGCGATGTTGTCGGAATAATACGATTGTGAATCTTGTAGATCCAGGGAATACCGGTGCTACATATACCGAAGCAGTACCCGCTGGGGCCCCCTGCAACAGCAGCCCTAGGTTTACCAATTTTCCCCCTATTGCACTTTGTATAGGTGAACCTTTGTTTTTTGATCATTCAGCGACCGATCCGGATGGTGATTCACTTGTTTATACCTTATGTTCCACCTACGAAGGAGCTACACCACAGGATCCGCAACCTTATATTACCAGTAATCCACCTTTTTCACCAATCACCTTTCAACCGCCTTATTCATCGGGCTATCCAATTGCCAGCGCCCCACCCGCATCTATTGATCCCATAACCGGACTACTTTCCGTTTTTCCAACTCAACTAGGCCAATATGTAGTGGGTGTTTGTGTAAGCGAATACCGAAACGGTGTTTTGATCGGAACGCATAGCCGCGATTTTCAGTTTAACGTAACGAATTGTTTGAGCAACGTACAATCGATCAATGATCTTCCTGCTGCTTTCGTGAATGTGGGGAATGTTTGGGAAAGTTGCGATGGACTTACTGTTCCTTTTGAAAATAACAGCGTGAACGGAACTTATTTTTATTGGGATTTTGGAGTTCCTGCGATTACTTCGGATACTTCCGTTGCTTTTGAACCTTCTTATACTTATCCCAATACAGGCACGTATACAATCATGCTTGTGGCGAATCCCGGATATTTTTGTGCGGATACTGATTATGTGACCATTCATATCCGTGAGCTCATGGATATTGATTTCGTTCCACCACCAGGTCAGTGTATTGATGCGAACAGCTTTAATTTTGCCGCAGGTGGAATTATTCCGGGCGGAACTAATTTTGACTGGCAATTTGCACCAACAGCAACTCCAGCTACCTCAAATACGCAAAACACAAATGGTGTGAATTTTGCGACACCGGGGATTTATAGCATTCAACTGGCTGCTGATTACGATGGTTGTGTGGATACCGCCGTGCATGATATTATTGTTTATGGGCATCCAACGGTAAGCATTGATGTGGATACGGTCGGCTGTGTGAACTATGATGCGCATTTCCAGGCTACGGTTGATACCGCGTTTAATAATCTTATTTATAACTGGACATTTGGTGATGGTGGTACCTCAAACGAAGAGGATCCAATCTATATTTATTATACTCCGGGGAATTATTCGGTAACTTTTCAGCTCATTTCACTGACCGGTTGTCAGGATACGATCAACATCAACAGACCCAACTGGATCGATGTTTATCCTGTGCCGAATGCAGGATTTAGTGTGGAACCAACGGAGCAATCCATCTTCTTCCCACATTTTTACATCACCGATGAATCGAGTAATGGTGTAGTGGACTGCTGGATGTATTATGATAATGGCGACAGTTCTCAAAACTGTAACGGATGGTATATTTATCAGGATACCGGCCATTATAACCTTACTCAACTCGTTTATAATATTTTTGGATGTCCAGACACTGCCATTGTGCCGATTGTTGTAAGACCGGAATTTGTTTTCAATATACCTAATACATTTACGCCGAATTGGGATGGTCTGAATGACGGTTTCAGAGGTAAAGGAATCGGCATTGTCGAGTATGATTTCAGGATCTATGATCGTTGGGGCCGTACTATATTCCGAACTGAAGACCAATTGGAAGAATGGGAAGGTTCTATTAATAACCATGGGATTATGCTTCCTGAAGATGTCTACGTCTACTCAGTCGACATTGTAGATGTATTCAACGAAAAGCATCATTATCGAGGGAAAGTCCTCATGATCCGATCGCGGTTTACGAATTAATTTCTGACCATTTCTGGTGAAAAAAACAATTTTACTTTTATTTTTCCCCATCCTTTTTCTACATTCTCAATCCAGAAACGATCGGGTTCGTAAATTAAATACGATTATTAATTATATGGATGAAAGCAGCCGGATCAACCGTGAATTGTATTGGGACGTCAAACAATTTGCCGAAGGATATATTCATAGTAGTGGCCCTAAGAAAAATAATAATTACTGGTGGACCCATTCACGTGCTGGCGGAATGGTGGGCCCTTTTAACAATGATAGAGGCCGTTTCCCCGAACTTCACGTGGACAGCACCGGAATGATCTCTGATTTTGAATTTGTACTCTACCCATATCTGGTGGCGAGGGAGGAAATGTTGAAAGTAGTTGACAATCCTTTTTTAAATGAGCAGCCCAATGTACAGAATATGGTATACAGGTTTAAGAGCATCATGGATTCATTGGTGATCATTCATAAAACACTTTATGAATATGTAAATAATAAAAGTTATTTGAATGACAGTGGTTTTACAAAGGCATTGGACATTATTGACCGTACTTCACTTATTCTTGATGAGTACCATTTTACCGCTTACCATTTAAGTTTTCAGATTAATGATTATTTTATGGCCTCTTTGAAGCCCTTAAACACGCAAAAGAAAATATTGGCTGCAGAAATTGAAATGTTTAGCATTATGGAAGTGTTGTTTAACTGGGAAGGATATTTATATGCAGGGGACCAATCACATAATCTTGAGTTGGATTCTGCTGTCCACCAATTTAACGATGCTGGATTGGCAAAGGATTCCATTTATCTATACGGAACCTATGGATATGGAATATCCAATAATGGAGCCATGCCACATACGCGGTACAGGATTTTCTATAATATGATGAAATCGACGCTTTATTGGTATGTAAAGGATAAATATGGCTTCCCGGATTATATGAAAAAATCAGATGTATACTATAACGAATTTGTTGACCGGACACATATGGTGATCGAAGATTTCAATGATTTCAGGGAATGTGCCGATGGAAAAAAATTATCGGAGAATATGGATTATTCCATGAAGATGGCAGCACAGGTGGGGGTGGATACCAATCAAAACGTATTGCTACAATTTCCGAGGTGGGGATATGTTTTTCATTTTGTAAAGCCCGAGGATAAAATAACAGTGGTCCAAAAAACAGATACGATAACGTCTGTTCATCAGCAATTGATAACCAAGGCATCCCCTCACCATATGGTTTTTTTACTGGATGTATCAGCATCTATGAACAACCCCGGGAAAATGGATATTCTAAAGGATGGTACCAAATACCTGGTTGGTCTTCAACGAAAATCGGATCACCTTTCCTTACTTACTTTTTCTACACATAGCCATACATTGCTCAGAAATGTATCATGTGATCAAAAGGAAATGATCAATTCAAAAATTGATGAATTGCAAACACATGGAGCCACCAATGCCAGCGACGGGATCAGGAATGCATTTGGGGTCGCGGATACCAATAAAATCTCAGATGGGAAAAATAAAATCGTACTGGTAACCGATGGTAAATTTCAGTTGGATACCGATGCTTCAAAATTGCTGGGAGGATTTAAAAAGAAAACCCTGGAACTTGTGATCCTCTTGATTAGTACTGAAGAAGATCCAATCCTGGATAAAGCGTTTGAAAAGATGGCAAAAAAAGGAAATGGAAGATACTATAAGGTGAATACCAATAATTTAGAAGAGGTATTGATTAAAGAAGCCTCGGATTAATTTCAAGCGACCAAAAAACTCTACATTTGATTTAGAAGTATATTCTTGAAAGCGATCCATTCAATAGTAGGGGGACTGATTGTTTCCCTTTGTATGTTGAGCCGGCTCCAGGCTCAATACGTATTGAATGTATATACTACCGACGATGGGCTTATCAGCAATGATGTTACATGCACCTATCGTGACAGTCGTGGTTTTTTATGGATAGGAAGCAAAGAAGGTCTGCAGGTGTATAATGGAAAATATTTCAGGAACATCAGGCATCATTTACTGGACTCAAACAGCCTTTCGGGGGATTGGGTCCTTTCCATTGCTGAAGATGCCAAAGGTTTTATATGGGTGGGTACTGACAATGGGATCTGTAAAATCCATCCCGGTCATTTAAGATGTACCCGATATGAACCTGGAAAAAAAATGCGGAAAGAAGTAAATCCATATCAATCGAAAGTGGTAGCTGATGACCGTGGAAGAATCTGGGCGCTTACAGCCAACTATCTTTTAATGAATGAGGGTGATAGTTTTATCTGTAAGGAGCCGGTGAAATATCCTGGCAACCTTTGTATGAGCAGCGATCATCAATTATTGATAACGGTTTTTGATCAGGTACTTATCAAAAATACTGAAACAGGTGTGGTGATAAAACCTCCATTGCAAGAGAAATCCCGGGTAGACTATACATGTAGTTACCGTGATAAACTGGGAAATTATTGGCTAGGTTCCTGGGGAACCGGATTGATCATACATGATGCCAATTGGAAAAATCACCAAAGTTTTATCTGGGATATTAATCCTTCCAACCCCAGCACCACGAATATTGTATCTTCTATTAATGGCGATGATCATCATGTATATGTGGGAACCTCAAACGGATTTTTTATTTATGATCTCGATGAACCCATTGATCTTTCAGCCGGATTACTGTTCAACTATACCAACCCGGATAAAAAAAATATGCTCCCCTTCGGAACCGTGGGTCATATTTCTATTGATGTAAATCGCAATATCTGGCTGGCGACTTCAACCGGGCTGAATGTGAGCATGGCTCTTAACAGCACTTATTCAAAGGTAACTTCCGGTACAGGGTTTATAACTGATATGGTTTGGAATGATCAACAACTTATTGCGTCCAGCTGGTATGGTAAGGGGATTTATTTCATGGATGGGAACATGCAAATTACCCAGACGATTCAATATTTACCCGAGTATACTGATCAACTTGACAATTCCCAGATTTCAGGATTGGATATGGATGACCGAGAGATTTTATGGATTGCAACCTTCAATGGACTCGTGAAATATGATCTGGCCTCAAGGAAGACAGTTGACTATTTTACCAAAGAAAAAAATGGACTTCCTACAAACAGATTGAATGATGTCTGGTTCAATAAAACCGAAAATGAGGTTTGGACCGCCAATTACGATGATGGAATAACGAGGATCAACCTGGCCACTGGTAAGGCCGTTCAGCTCAACATGAAGAACAGTTCCTTTATTCCTGCCGATCTTATCTGGTCATTCTATGATGGCGGCAATGGGATCGAATGGATCCTGACGAACGATGGAATTGTAAATTACAATTGTCATTCAAAAAAATGGAATTGCTGGAAGGAAATCAGTTTTAATTCCAGCAAGATCCGGATTGGAAAGTGCAATGCGATGCTGAAAGACAGGCTCGGAACTATTTGGCTTGGAACAGAAAACGGATTATTTGTGTATGTCAATCAAAACTGGCTTTTTAAGGGTGTTGAGAATGGTTTGCCCGAACGGAGTATCAATTCAATTGCGCAGGATTCAAAAGGACGGATATGGATTGGATTTGACCATTCTCTCCTGAATTTTGATCCCGGATCGTTTTCTTCCTTTATTTTATCCTCCTACAATGATATTTTATTACCTGCAGTTGAATTCATTTTTATCAATCCAAACAATGATCGTTTGTTTTTAGTTTCGGAGCATGAAATTTATGAAATCGATACGGATAGTTTGCTGGCAACACACACTGTTTCGCCGAAAGTATATCTGGAAAAATTCCTGATCAACGGCAAAAGTTGTTATTCCATAACAGATTCGTTTACGTTGGAGAAAAAAGAATTCTCCTTCGACCAGAACAACGTTGAAATTGGATTTGTTACACCAAGTATTGGTGAGATCGGAAAACTTCTTTATAGCTATCGAATAGGTGCAAACGGTCTGTGGTCGGATCCCAGTGAAAACAACCAGATCATTCTGCCTAAATTGCAACCAGGATCGTATCAGGTCGAGATCAGGGCGACCACCGATGGGGTCCATTGGTCCAATAAGCCACTTCGGATAGCGTTTAAAATTCGTCCGCCTTTTTGGACCACCTGGTGGTTCCGGTCTTTGATTGGTGTTATGTCGGTTTTGACCATTGCCTGGTGGGTACGTTTTATCTCCACACGGAAAATGAAGTTAAAGATCCTTCGATTGGAAAAAGAACAGGCGATCGAAAAAGAAAGAAGTCGTTTATCAAGAGATATGCATGACGACCTTGGCTCCGGTCTTACAAAGATCTCGATTTTGAGTGAGGTAGTAAAAAAGAAAGTAAAGGAGGAAGCAGAGGTAGATGCTTATCTTGAAAATATTTCCGACTCTTCCCGTGAACTGGTTCAGAATTTAAATAATATTATCTGGTCTTTAAGCCCGGGCAATGATAAGATCCAGGCCTTAACAGCTTATATAAGGGAATATGCTGCCAAATTCCTTGAAAGTTGTCAAGTAGGATTTGAAGTAAATACCGACCAGATCAATATGGATCAAGAAGTGCCTGAACAGGTAAAAAGAAATATTTTTCTCGTGGTTAAGGAATCACTCAACAATGCGGTTAAACATGGAAAGTCGACAAAGGTGATCCTGAATATGGAAATAAAGAATGGCTCAGCATTGCAAATTATCATTACAGATAATGGAGTTGGGATGAACAGCCAGGTATCGGGAAGTGGAAATGGACTCAAGAACATGGAGAAAAGGATGAAAGACATTCAAGGAAGTTTTTCTATTGAAAGTGAAAGAGATAAAGGGACCAGGGTTACTTTAAGCTATCCACTTTAATTCACATGTATATGCGATTTGGTCCGTATAAATTCAATTTATATTTGTAACATGAAAGAGATACAAGTAGCTATTGTAGAAGATACGGTTGATATCCGGGAAGGCCTTGCCTTACTCATCGGTTCTAGCGAAGGTTTTGTCTGTACCCATGTATTTTCGACAGCCGAGGAAGCATTAACTAAGTTGCCACTGATTAAACCAGATGTGGTATTAACGGACATTAATTTACCAGGGATGAGTGGAATTGAGCTTGTAAAATCACTCAAACAAACGATTCCATTGACCCAGTTTTTAATGTGTTCCGTTTACGAAGATGACGATAGTATATTTCAATCCTTAAAAAACGGGGCAACAGGTTATCTATTGAAAAATGCTACACCGTTAAAAATATTGAGTGCCATTCAGGAAATCAGTGAGGGTGGTTCGCCAATGTCGAGCTCGATTGCCAGAAGGGTGATAGCCTCTTTTCAATCGAACCTTTCTTCCAAAGAATTTGATCTGAGTGGAAGGGAAAAAGAAATTTTGCAGTATCTTTCAGAAGGGCTTATGTATAAAGAAGTGGCTGATCGCCTGTTTATCAGTATCGATACGGTAAGGACCCATGTCCGCAAGATCTACGAAAAGCTAGAGGTACATTCCCGAACCGAGGCATTGAATAAGTTTTACTCTAGAAAGTAATTTGGGCCGCTTATGTGGTGTAATATCACATGAACATGTGATTGACCCACATTTACAAAAACAGGAATTTTGTATTCAAATCAATTCATCATGAAAAATTTAATGTTTGTTATATGCATGTTTTGCAGTGTCACATTTTGTAAGGCCCAGTTTGATATAGTTCCGGCACTGGAGAATGTCATCAACACCGCAGAGCAGAACACCCATACTTCCGCAGAAAACGGAACAAAGGAAGGATCCACTTCGAATGAAACAGTAACGGAAAACCAAACTCCAAAGAAAATGACTGGTGATTCTAATAAGGTCCAGTTAAAGGCCTATCAGAATTATGATTTTGTGGCCGGTGAGAAGATCCTGTTTGAGGATAATTTTCTGAACGATATGGATGGCGAATTTCCTGCTCATTGGGATTTGAATAATGGCCAGGCAGTGGTGAACAAGCAGGCGGGTAAGACTTGCTTTATGATCATCGATGGGAACTATTGCCGTTTAACGCCCCTCATTAAAAATAAAACATATCTTGGAAACGAATTTACTATTGAATTTGATTATTATCCTACCAGTGGAACCTACCATGTAAGGATTGGTTTTTTTGATGCTGAAGGAAATGAAGGAGACCTCGATATTGCCGGAGATGGAGTGGGAGGTACATGTGGAGATAAATATTTATTCGGGAGCTATCCTGCAGAACAGGAAAATTTCTTTGAAAAATGGCACCATGTGGCCATCGCTTTTAAGAATAATCAATTGAAGGTCTATTTGGATGTAAACAGGGTTTTAACAATGCCCAATGTCCCATTACAACCTGTTTCGCTTGACTTTCATGGTATAGGTGATCAAACGTATCCGATCATGTTTACGAATGTAAAAATTGCTGAGGGTGGAAAAATGAACATGCTGGACAAAGTGACCACCGATGGAAAGATCATCACACATGGTATTTTGTTCGAGGTAAATAAATCTACTATTAAGCCGGAAAGCATGGGAGTGCTGAATCAAATTGCCCAATTGCTGAGGGATAATGCAGATCTTAAATTTGAAATAGGAGGCTATACAGATTCAGACGGGGATGATAAGACCAACCTCAAATTATCCGAACAGAGAGCCAATGCAGTGAAGGAACAGTTAATAGCAATGGGTATTCAGGAAGATCGTCTGACTACTAAAGGCTATGGGGAAACCAAACCAATCGATATAAATACCACAGCTGAAGGAAAAGAGAATAACCGAAGGGTGGAATTTATAAAAA
>JANWKQ010000091.1 GCA_025451295.1 Flavobacteriales bacterium
ATCAATAAAGAAATTACTTTTGAAGAGATAGCCACCTTAGATCTTCCAGCCAACTACCAGCCCACCTTTCCACAAGTCACCAACTTAAGTCAACGGGATGTAGAGGCAATCAGAGAAGGAATCACTTTCTATCGCAAGTACCAAAATTTCAAAGTACTCAATACCCTGGCACATAAAGTGGCCAATGTTCTGGAGATTACCACCAATCTTTCACAGCTTGATTTTTTACAAGTGGTTGTTGGTGATTATGATTATTACCGGCAAAAAGAAGACTAACAGACTCCAACTTCAAGTCCAACATATCAAATTCCCATGTAGCTTCTAAGGGTCACCCTTCAAGGTTATTGGTTGGTATAACTTACAATAACAATGTATTTTGAACTATTTAATAACTAAAACGTAATAAATACATACTGCGACTATTAATTTACAGTTATAATTCCGACTTTTGTAATAACATGGATAAGAGGTTGATATTGGTAGTTTTGAGTCTGGGATTGGCGATTTCTTCCTATACCCAGCTCGTGCAGGTATCGGGTTTTATTTATACCAGTGATTCCTCAGGTGTTGTGCCTTTTGCCAGCATTCAGAACAAAAAAACGAAGACGGCAACTCAGGCCACCATCGCGGGTTTTTATACTATTCTTGTCGCTCCCGGCGATTCGGTAGAGGTAACTGCTGTCGGTTATCAGAAGGCGACCCTCTATCTTCCCCCAAGCTTCATGGGAACCAGCTTTCACTATGATGTTCCATTAAAACATCTTACCTACAACCTGCCCACCTTTACCAAATATTTTATAGATATGGAACACTTCATCACCGAATTTACTGCGATGGAGATCCCTGAAGATAAAAGATACATTACCGTTGATAACGGACAAATTACCAGCAAGGCACCGGTTTCGTCCAACTTTGGAATCACTCTTAATGGCCCTTTTAGCTGGTTATACAATAAATTCAGCCGGAAGGCCAAAGAAATGGCCAAACTGGCTGACCTGAAATCGACTGAATTAGAAGACTATTCGGCCACGCAAAGACTTACTCCAGCCTTTATTTCGCTGGCAACCGGACTACCTGAAGACAAAACAATGGATTTTGCCGGATATTGTAATATTTCTCAAACGGCTCTTGCGAATTACTCCAATTATGATCTGATCATCACCTTGCAAAGGTGTCTTGATATTTATAAAAAAGATAAAAGTCTTACTGATGAAGATCTTGGCATCAAACCATATGTATATCAGGATAGTTTAAACACTAATACCGATCCGCCAGAGAAATAATGAAAAAAATACTTTTTATATTATTTCTGTTTGCAAATATGGTATTTGCAGAAGCTCAGTTGGTGCAGATCTCAGGTTTTGTTCTTCAGCGGGCCGATTCTTCTTTGGCCATACCCTATGCAAGCATCGTGAATAAAAGGACCCGGAGTGGATACCAAAGTACCCATGATGGATTTTATACGATTTTGGCAGCCCCGGGAGATACCCTCGAAATCTCATTGGTTGGATACAAGCCAACAAAAATTTCTTTACCCACCGGCTTTTCCGGTGCTGCCTATCATAAAAACATATACCTGAAAGATGATTATATCCTTTTAAAGGGACATACTACGTATGGCATTACCTGGGCCAAATTTAAACAGGCATTCGAATCGATGGAGGTGGTTGAAGAAAAGATATATCTCACGATGGATAAGAGCAATCCACGCAGTCCTGAAAAATCGAGCACAGGTGTAACCCTCAACGGGCCGATCTCCTGGCTGTACAATAAACTCAGCAAGAAAGCGAAGGAAGAAGAAAAACTGCAGGAATTAATGGAAGGAGATAATGAAAATATGGAATATGCCCGACGGATCACGGATCAATACGTAATAGATGTAACCGATTTATCGAAAGACTTGGTTAAAGAATTCCTGAATTATTGTCGTTCTGATGTTTCGTTTTATGCGCATGCCAGCGATTATGATATTAAATCAAAGTTTCTTTCCTGTTTGCCGGAGTTTAAAAAACTTCATAATATCTCAGATGTTGTACCGGAAAATAATTTTGCACCTTCAGACAGTCTTGGTACCAATCCTCATTGAGTGCCTGTAGTAATTAACTGGTAACAAATGCCTATTTTTGCGCAACATGGCAGATTCTAATTTTGTTGATTATGTAAAGATTTGTTGCAGATCGGGAGCCGGAGGAGCAGGATGTATGCATTTTCACCGGGATAAGCTGACCTCTATGGGCGGACCGGATGGAGGAGATGGCGGAAGAGGCGGACATATTATTTTAAGAGGCAATAAACAACTCTGGACATTACTCCATCTAAAATACCGCAAGCATGTGATCGCAGAACCAGGTGAATCAGGCAGAGGAGCCTTACAACATGGCAAAAACGGGAAAGACATGATCCTGGAAGTTCCCTTAGGAACTGTTGCCAAAGATGTTGAAACAGGCGAAGTACATTTCGAGATCACAGAAGATGGTGAAGAAAAAATTTTATCATCTGGCGGAAGAGGAGGATTGGGGAATGATCATTTTAAGAGTGCTACCAAACAGGCTCCACGATATGCTCAACCTGGCGAACCGGGCCGTGAAGAATGGAAAATTCTTGAATTGAAAGTGTTGGCGGATGTGGGTCTGGTAGGATTTCCAAACGCCGGCAAGTCCACTTTGTTATCGGTGGTAAGTGCTGCTAAACCGGAAATTGCAGATTATCCTTTTACAACCATCGTACCCAACCTGGGCATTGTTCAATACTATGACTACAAATCATTCATTATGGCTGATATTCCGGGGATCATAGAAGGAGCCCATTTAGGAAAAGGTATTGGATTAAGATTCCTCAGACATATTGAACGAAATTCTGTTTTACTGTTTATGATCCCCGCAGATGCAAAAGATTACCGACAGGAATATAAGATCCTTTGCAACGAACTTGAACAATTTAATCCGGAGCTGATGCATAAGGATCGGGTAATCGCGATTAGTAAATCGGATATGTTGGACGATGAATTAATGGAAGCAATCCGTAAAGAATATTCGGATATGGATTTTATGTTCATCTCCTCACAAACCGGTTTTAATATTCAGAAACTGAAGGATGAATTGTGGAAAACCATTAATCAGCACACTCTTCCCAGTTGAAGACCATTGAAAATATAGACTGGATCCTCCTGCTTCTTATTAATAGCGGCCATACCTCTTTTTGGGATTCCTTTTTTATTTTCATTACGAATAAATATAACTGGATCCCATTTTACATTGTTATTGCATTTATTTTCGTAAAAAAACTGGGGATCAGGAATGCGTTGATCTTGATTGGAGCCGCCCTACTCTGTTTTGTATTTACAGAAAATGTAAGTCATAGAATTATCAAACCCTTTTTTGAAAGGCCCAGGCCATGCCATACGATTGTTGGTGGTACCAGCTTATGGCTTCCTAATGGGTGTGGCGGGGCGTATGGTTTTGTATCTACTCATGCTGCCAATACGATGGGAATCGCTATGTTCTGTATCATGGTATTTATAAAAAAAATAAAAGGTAAGATCACAGGGCCCATGGTATTGATCATTCTTTTATATCCTCTGCTGAATTCACTTTCAAGAGTGTACCTGGGTGTTCATTTTCCAACAGATGTGTTATGTGGTGCCCTGTTCGGCGGACTGGTGGGTTATCTATTCTATCTACTGGTGAACCGGTTATTTTTCCGGAATCATCAAATGATGGATTAGTGAACCATTTTTTATAATGTAGCCTGATGATTTTTTTTGATTTTCCTTAATCCCAGAATTGCACGGATGAGGATGAACAGGCCAATGGCTGTTAGGATAATGCCACAAGGCAATCCCCAGAGATCCTTTACCAAACTCACGGTCACTTTTTCGACACGGGCATGTTTCGGAGAGGCAGGATCAATAAGCATCCATATACCCAGACCCAGAAAACCGCAGGCACTAAACATGCCAATGTATTTCATATCTCTTTGATCGCGATAGGCTTTTTCCTGAGGGGTAAGTTGTTTTTTCATTATTGTTGGATTATAGAAGCTAAACTACCGAAAATTAAATTTCGCGCCAAAAAAAATCATGCAACCTTTGGAGGTTGAGGATAAGTTTTAATCCTGTAAAGGTCTTTTTTTGATCATACCTCCCCTTGTATCCTTTACAGAATTCATGACCACGAATGCCTGCTCATCTATTTTCTGAATTTCATTGTTCAGTTTATTCAATTCCAAACGGGTGATGACAGTGTAGATAATATCTGTCTCCGCCGATTCTCCATGTGAGCCAAAACCACGTTTGCCTTTATAAACGGTAATTCCGCGTCCCATTTGATTGGTGATCATTTCTCTTATTTCATCACTTTTCCCGGAAACAATTGTAACACCGATATATTCCTCAATTCCTTCAATGATAAAATCGACCGTTCGTGATGCCGCCAGATAAGTGATGATGGAATATAAAGCCGTTTCAACAGAAAGTAAATAAGCTGCAACGGAAAATATAATAATATTAAACGTAAGAATGATATCGCCCATTGTCATACCAAATTTCTTACTCAGAAAAATAGCAAGAACCTCGGTACCATCTAAAACAGCTCCACCTCTTACCGCCATTCCAATTCCACCTCCCAGGAAAAATCCTCCGAAAATCGCAACGAGTAATTTATCATTCGTTACAATGGGAAAATGAACAGTAGCGACTACGATCGCCAGACCCGCAATAGCAACGGCCGTCTTCACGGCGAATCTTATCCCAACGGTGCGATACCCAAGTAGAATAAATGGAATATTGATCAACACCAACAAAACCGATAGTGAAAAATGACTGATCTCGGAGGTGAGCAGTGCTATGCCGGTGCATCCACCGTCGATGAAATTATTGGGTAGTAAAAAACTTTCAAGCCCAAAGGCAGCTGAGGCTATTCCCAAACTAATCAAAAAAATGTCCTTGATTAAACGGATCAGTTCAATTCTGAAAAGTCGAAATCCTTTTGCAAGTTGTATCCTTGAATACTCTTTACGTTCGGGAGTCGGGTTCTTTTTCCCTTTTAATACCGTTTGGACGATAAGTTGTCTCCAGAATCTTGTCATCTGGAAATAAAGATAGAAAAATTATTTTGTAACCACTAGCTTGCCTGTTTTCGTACTTCCACCTACAGATACATTCACCAGATAAATCCCCGATTCCCAACCCATCGTACTCAATTTAATTTTATCAGTATAAAGATTGGAGGAATACATGAGCTTTCCATCGAGCGAAAATATTTGAACCAGACTTTCCTGTGTTGAACCAATGTCAATGGTAAAATATTCCTTGGTGGGGTTGGGATAAATAATGAGTGGATCTTGTTCTTTTACTTCTTCGAATCCTACATTATTCGGTGCACCAAAAATGCTGGTGAGTCCCATGTATTCGTTGAGAAATAAGTGGCCGTTCGTATAGTACAGATCGTGTACTCCCCAGAAGTTATCAAACATATGATCTGCACCATGATCATAAACTGCCACCTGGCTATACGAAGACTTTGAAATGGCCCTCAATTGATCGATGGTTGAGGAAATATAAATGAGTCCACTATCCGAAGCCATAAATATCCTATCAACACCATTCATTGAAAACAGGTCATCTGAGAGCAAAATGAGTGTATCATTAGGCGCATCAAAATAATATTTTCTAATGCCATCAGGTGAACCATTGTAAAAAGCATATACTGTATCATTGCTCAAAGTAAAAGCTTTAAAAGGTTGGCTAAACGGCGGAGTCCATACTCCTCCCAATACGGTTAAATTGTCATCATAAATAATAATTGAATCAGTTGATAGTCCTAATAATTTCCCTGAAGTATGCCAAGCGATATCCTGACTCCAGTTTTTTTGACGAACAGCCTGTTGGTATGGAATTGAAGGATTATCAACATTCACGATAACCAGTCGCTTGAATTCCCAAGCAATCTGCTCAATAACGGCTACACGGTTGTTGTAGCATCTCGATTTCTGATAATCGGCCGGTACAGTAGTAGTATCAATATCGATGGTAGTCACCAAAACCAAATTTGTATCATATACCCTGAAACGGTCACCTGTAAGATACCAACTATAAATATGATTTCCGTTACCGGAAAAACTAACAGCTCTGCAAAAACCACCCGTGGTATCATCCGCAATGGGAATAGGATTTTGAAATGTATTCAAATCGAATAAACGGATCCCATAACCTTCATTTGCTTCCACAAGTCGTCCATCAGCATAGGCACTGCCGTGACACCATCCACCCGTTACTTTATTCCCAAGATTTACTTCATTCACAATATTAGAAATGTTCATAGTGAGAATGCCATACCATTCTGACGCCACATACATGTTTCTGGTGTTTTTATCAATTTCGATATCGAAATGATACAATCCAGCATATATACTGGTAATTGGATGAATGCTGCCAATGTTGGTTGCATCATAGGCATAAACGTGACAACTTGTTGCGAGCCCGAGTAAAGGACGACCTGCCTGAGTTGCCACATAAACCGTATCATTTATAATATTAGCATTCATGGGACATGCAAAGCCAATCAAAGGTCCCAAAATGGTATCTGAATAAGCAAACGTCAAATTGGTTGGAACGGAATAATCCAATACATAATAATATCCAGTTGAGCCTGCTCCTATCTGCCCACCCATCACATGCAGTAAATTATTATTCTGTCCAAAATAAACATCCCATGCATTACCGTATTCGTTTGGATAAAAATCCGACTGCACCATGGTTGAAAGGTTATATAAATAAACTCCATCCTGTCCTGGTCCACTTGAAAAGCCAACTGTGTATGCCAAAAAATTATTTTTTATATCAACTCCGTGAATTCGGGTTAACCCTGTAAAACTATCAATGGTTGTAATATAATTAAAGCTGGTAAGCCCATCTTCATAAAGAAATAGTTTGTTCTTTGAAGCTACGGCAACTGTGTCCCCATAAAAAGCAATATCATAAACTGATTCGTTTATATTGGCGGGTACCAGATGTGATTTAAATTGCGGGATGGCAGGATTTGGATTGAGATCATACTTATAAAGTCCGTCGTGATTGGCACATATATACATAAACCCATCCTTCACAGATATCTGATCAATATTTGAAAGAAATCTTTCCTTCCAAACCATGGTTCCGGGTGTTTGGGAAGGTCCGGTAAGATCCCATACCTCCAGGGTATTTGCACAACCTACATACAAATGATTGTTATACAAACAAACTTCATATGCCGAACCTCCATCCGTAGATGTAAGGTAATTAAGTGCAGGAGTTTGAGCATGCAAAAAGGAAAAAAGGAATACAGGAATGAGCAGAATTCTTTTCATCAACAATTGGGTTTGTTGATCAAATATACAATTAATCTGTGAAAATTTGTCACACTATTCTCCTATTACAGGGCACCTAATGCTGATATTTATTCTCTTTTGTAAACGTATCCAGCAAAAGAGTAACAGTAAGAACCACAGCAAATAACCTCACCGGAATACCGGTATGTACTGTTCCAAAAAAACGAAAGTATAGCAGAAAGATCAGCAATGCATAAAAGGTAAGTTGAGGTATCCCTACATTCAATCCCCATTTAAATTTCTTTTCACGGATCCATTTTAGTTTGAGGATATTGATGCCCAGAAGACCTGCGCTGGCAATATAGCAAAGCACCGCATACACCATTGGGACGAGTTTATCGAAATTAAAGATCCAGCCTACGATGCCCATCACAAAAAACAGGACCTGTAAATAATAAAAATTCTTTTCTATAAATTTCATATTCGGTGTAAAGATAGCAGTTTTTGAAAGGATGTTTGATCTCATGATGAATCCGGTTTTAATATAGAATACCGTAAACGGATAAAAGATACAACCCTACCTAATGTGAAGCGTAAAGTTTGAGGTTCCTTCCAGCAATCCTTCCAGCTGATCACCAATGGCTACAGGCCCTACCCCTGCAGGAGTTCCGGTAAAAATAATATCCCCTATTTTGAGAGTCACAAACATTGATACATATTCAATTATGGCATCAATATTAAAGATCATATCCTTTGAATATCCCTGCTGCACGACCTTTCCGTTCTTCAACAGCTGGAATTCGATGTTATCTTTATTTTTCAGAGAATTTAACGAAATAAAATTTCCTACCACGGCACTCCCATCAAATCCTTTGGCTTTTTCCCAGGGAAGTCCTTTTGACTTCAGGTCGTTCTGCAGATCGCGGGCCGTAAAGTCAATCCCAAGGCCAATCTCCTCATAATACCGGGGGGCAAATTTTTTCTGGATATTTTTTCCAAGACGATTAATACGAACCACAATCTCACATTCATAATGAATGTCTTTACTGAATTCAGGATAAAAAAACGGTTGTCTCCCAATAAGTAACGCGGTTTCGGGTTTAAAAAAAATGACCGGTTCTGTCGGTACAGCATTGTTAAGTTCTTTCGCATGTTCGGTATAATTACGACCGATGCATATAAATTTCATGATATAGAGAATTACTTAGGGTAAAAGTAGGATTTTTATTTTTATGGCACTTGCACTACAAGATCTGTTTATCCAGCAATTTCAAACTCTCCTCAAAGGAGGTGGGTTCGTATCCCAATTCTTTCCTTGCTTTATCAATAATGAACCCGGTTTTAGGGGGACGTTTCGCCGGTTGATTTAACGTAGAGCTATCCGTTGGATGAATGAGATCCTTGTCAAGCCCATAATGGTCTGCCACTTTACAGGCCAGTTCATAAATATTCATCATTTCACCCCCGGAAATATTATAAATACCGGTTGCATTTTTTAATGTTGCCAGCAAACAACCTTCAGCCAGATCCTCGGCTAATGTTGGAGTTCTCCATTGATCATTTACCACATTGATATCTTTCTTTTGTTCCAGGGAATTTTTTACCCAGAGCACAATGTTAGAACGACTCATATTGTCCACAATGCCAAAAACCAATACGGTTCGTATAATAGCATAGGGTGTTGTCATTTTCTGAACGATCATTTCTGCTTCCCATTTGCACTGGCCATAGTAGCTCAATGGGTTGGCAACCGCATTTTCATCATATGGACCGTCATTACCGTCTAAAATAAAATCGGTGCTTACATGGGTCAGATGAATATTGAGTTCTTCGCAAATTGTGGCCAGGTTTGCCACCGCATCCACATTTATTTTTTTACAACTATCACGATCCATTTCGCAGGCATCCACATTGGTCATGGCCGCAGTGTGTATAATAGCATGTGGCTTAGATGTCAGAATCACCTCTTTCATTCTTG
>JANWKQ010000092.1 GCA_025451295.1 Flavobacteriales bacterium
GTTTTTTTAGTAATCACTTTTGTCTTGGTACAAGAAACCGCCAGAAGCATGATGGCTATCGCTGGTAAGAACAGAATTTTAGTTTTCATTTGTTTATGTATTTATTTGGAGGACAAAATTGCACCCTTTTAGCTGGGGCATCCTTGCATAACTTTTTAATAGTTTATATAATTCATATAAATGCCCTTTTTGTATATTTATTGAATGAGAACTCTTGCCTACATTATGCTGTTATTCTTTTTCACTTCCGGCCTATCGGCGCAAGTCATACCATCTCATCTTTCAACCGATTATGGAGTTGGGTTTGACCAGGGATTGGCACCGGTTTATGTTAAAACAGACAAAAACAGAAGAATGGGATACATTGATACCGCTGGAAATGTTGTAATCCCTTTTATCTATAAGAATGCATTGTCATTCAACAATGGAATGGCACTTGTGCAGGATTCCACCCAGCATTATGGATTTATTGACACTGCAGGAAATGTGGTGATTTCTTTTATTTATGAAGCGGTAAAATACAATAAATATGATTTTGACGGGGACAATAAATGTCATTTTCCGGATGGGTTACTGGCTGTGCGAAAGGACAACAACCATATGGGATTTAGTTGGGGATTTATCAATGAAAAAGGAGAAGAGGTCGTTCCCTGTAAATATTTTGATGTGGATAATTTTGTGGAAGGCAGGGCCAAAATAATACGTGCAGCCAGTGAGGCTGGACCCACAGATCCGTTTTATATAAATATTAAAGGTAAATGTGTGAAAGGCTGCCAGAACGCAGGTAACTGAACTTGTATTTAACTTACCAAAACTTGCCGAAATATTTCTTTGATTGGCCAGAACCTGCGCCGCTAAAGCAAAACAACGGATTAGGCCGCCATTTAATAAAGATAAATACATTTTTAGGGAATAAAAATATACGGAGGTTTAACCCTATCATCCGTATATTCGTAACAGACAAATACAAATGCGTATGAAAAGGATTTACTTAATTTTTGCTGTTGTACTTTTTGTAATAACACAAACCAATGCTCAATTCATGAACTGGACCCTCGTGAATACCGGCACCACTGACAATAGTCGTGACGTTTCTTTTATAAACCGCGATACCGGTTTTATAGCCGGGGATAATGGTCTTTTAAAAATGACAACGAATGGCGGAACCTCATGGACCGATCTTGCCATTCCACCCACCGGACAGGGAACCGGAAACAACGGTAATATTAAAGTAGCCCAGTTCTATCCATATGCGGGAAGCATCGGTGGGGTACTGTTCTATGATAAATTCACTGCAATCAACCGAACCTATGACCTGGGCACTGGATGGACGGAAGAATGTGGTGGGCCACCGTTTTTTTCGGATGATTCACTTTGTTCCATTAATAACCTGCACCTATCTGCAAACTATGAGGAACTTACCGCCGGAACAAATTGCCTGATTGGCGGAGGTGTTGTGGGATATTTTGGGGGCTTTTGTTTTACATTCGATTCATTGAGGAGTGATACTGCTTTTAATGGCTGGAGTGATATTACCTCTAATAGTAACGGTGTTATAGTAACTGTAGGAGAAGGTGGCTTTTTTGCAAATGCGCCTAATCCATGGACATTTACCCTTCATAACTCTGGATCAGCACTGGATTATTTATCGGTTGACTGGAGCGATACTTCCACCGTATATGCTGCGAATAATTCAATGTGGAATGTGCTTGAAAAATCGACGGATGGGGGAAATACTTTTGTAATTGACAGCACCGTTGGACCTACCTTCTGGTATCCTGTAGTGGCCGAAATAGATTTTACAGATAACGATTGGGGTGTAATGGCCTGTGCCAGCAATGGAACGGGAGGCGTGATCATTACCAAAAAAGGCAACACCATTGACTATTTCAATGCGGATACCATACTTACTTCTGCTTTTGTATGGGATTCTACCTACGCATTCGCAGGGGGACTAGGAGGTACTTTGTATAAGTTTGATAAAACAGCAGGACTGAGTATTGGCCCAACAATCGAAAACATCAGCTTCTCGATTTTTCCGAATCCACAGAATGTTGAAAATGACGTGCTGAATTTATTTGTGGAGGAAGAGGTGAATGAGATCGCGGTATATGATATTACCGGAAAATTATTACTCAATCATCAGCCTGCTCAACAGGGAAATATAAGTTTGAATACTGGGATCAGAAGTCCGGGAACCTACCTCGTAAGAATATTTACAGATAAGGGTGTAGGGACAAGAAAATATGTGGTGAATTAGTTATGTTTGGGAGAGGGTCGTTCCGAATGATCGGGACGACCTTTTTTACAGAAGTTCCAGACTTTGGAAAAAGGCATTCACTTCTGTTTCGTTATGATAATTTACTTCTTTGGTAACGGTTAACTGATATAACCGGTCTTTCTTTAAAATATACTCTCCATAAACAAATGTATCCGAATTACTAGCCTTAAAATAGATTCCAGGCCATGAATTAATGGTGATCATTTTCTGAACTTCCACACCCGCCTTTTGTGTGTTTATATAAGTTTCTAAAAGTTTGTTGAGTAAATTATCGGGCGTTTTATCATCCATATAACCTGCAGGATAATCAGAATAGCTGATACTATAAATGAGATTGATCCCCTTTTCATAAATGAATGTATTCAACAGGATCTTTCCGTTTTCATGAGGGATATATTGTGAATATGCAGTAGGCTCTGCCTCAAACTGAATTCTGAATTGTCCGTCCTGATTAAAGAATTTTTTGGTTGAATTGTTTTCTGCAATTGGATTTGTTTTTGGCACAGTGGATTTTGATCCGCAGGAGGCGATTACCAAACAAATTATAAATAAACCAGTCTTATTTCTCATCTGTTGTGCTTTTATCTTTATCCTTTGTGGGTAATTTATCTACATCCTTGATCTTGACCATTCCTCCGGCGACCACAAATTTCATGGCTTCGGAAGCATCTACATCCAACGGTTGAATGTTTCCAACCGGAACAATGTAAACATTCCCGGAGAAGTTATAGGAGTGAGGCGCATATACAGCAACTTTCTCAGGCCCGATACCCAGTTTGCTTAAGTCTGCCTCCGTAATAAATCCAATTCTTTCCAGATCCGAATCTTTGCTGATCCGAAAAAGCACCGGCTTGTTGAGTCTTTTTTCCTTGCCCATAACGGCAGAAAAAATGTCTTTCAAAGCAGGATATAAAAATTTGGTCAACGGAAATTTATTGAGGAAAGCATCAATGAGTTTCCAGAATGCCTCGAATACGATGGTGGATCCTAAAAACCCCACCAGTAGAATCACCAGTATGAGAATGAGTACGCCTACGCCTGGAATGTTACCAATTCCGGGCAGGTTGGGATTGAGTTTACTATCGATAGCGTCAAATACCCAGTAAATAGAAAAGGCGGTTAATGCAATGGGCGAAAAAAGAAACAATCCCTGGAGGAAGTAGGAAAGTAACCTCGATGAAATTTTTTTTGTAAAGGATTTAAAACCGCCGGCCATCTGGAAGCAAAGATAGAATAGATATGGGTTCTTTCAAATGTGATCAGATAGCGGTCCATCCTCCATCCACCACCAGGTTAGATCCGGTCATATAGCTACTCTCATCACTTGCGAGGAATACAACAGCTCCCATATAATCATCAGGTTTGGCCATGCGACCAAGAACTGTCTTCGCAGAATAGTTCTTAATGAACCAGTCATCCTGTCCATTTTCAACACCTCCGGGAGAAAGAGTATTTACCCGAACACCACAATGCCCCCAATAAGCCGCCAGGAAACGTGTAAAATTAATAATGGCTCCTTTGGTGGCGGGATAGGCCGCCGATTTATAAAAGGCCTGCTTGCCGTCGGGGTTTAGGTATATTGATTGATCGGGTCCTACAATGCCATAGGTCGAAGCTACATTAATGATGCTGCCCTTGCCTTTATCTGCCATTACTTTTCCAAAAACCTGTGAACAAAGGAATATGCCGGTCACATTTACCTCGAGTGACTGACGAAACATATCCACCGGATAATTTTCGAACTTACTCTGTTCCGCTGCTAAAGCTGGATTTTCAAACGTGTCATTAATGGCGGCATTGTTCACAAGAATATCAATGGTGCCATACTTAGCTAATATTTTAGCGCAGGCATCTTTTACAGATCCTTCATCCTTCACATCAAATGCAATAGGCAGATGATCGCCTTTGAGCTGAGAGGACAATTGCTTGCATGCATCTTCGTTCATGTCGGCTATCACTACATATGCTCCGGCACTTGCCAGTGCTTCGCAATGTTTTTTGCCGATCAGCCCGCAAGCGCCGGTAACAATGGCGATCTTTCCTTTGAGTGAAAACATGATACTCATTTCCACAAAGGTATTATTTTGGGCGGCTTTTCCGGCGTTTTGCTATATCTTTTGCTACGCAAAAGGATGCCTCTCTATTGACGCTGCCGTGTCGCTATCGACTCAATAAAATTCAGGACATAAAAAAACCCCTCGGTTCAACCAAGGGGTTTTCAGATTTATATGATTTCCGGATCTTATAATTTAATCCATCTCATTTGTTTAGATGAACCGGATTGAATATCCTGCACCTTAACGATATAAGTTGCATTGTTCAGATTAGAAACATTGAGGGTGGTCATTGCAACACCTTCAATTCCATTCTGGGATAAAACCACTTTTCCATTGATATCAATTACCTGAACCCAATAACCTGCCTCTGTATTTAATCCAGAGATGTTCAATACATTCGATGCTGGATTTGGATAAGCAGAAAGTTCAAGATTAAGTTCTTCCTCAATTCCGGCAACAGATGCACAGGCGTTTGAAACGACAATATCGGAACTGTTAACCACGGTTGACTGATCTAAAATTGCAGAAGGATTGCTCTGTAGAATACTGTTTTGGAAATATGCTGCAGGCGAAGTGTTGGTGAATGCCGAGTAAGTGATGGCAGTTATCGGGAAATCAGTTACCTCGCAGCCTAATGTTCCATCAAATGAAACTTTGTTCAACTCTACATTCATGCCTTCGCCAGCTGAATAATTATTATAAATGAAGTGATGATCTTTCATATCCTGCTCAAAGGTCACAGAGCTGCTCATAGGAACTCCAACCGTAGCAAGTGCATTCCCGGTGGTAACAATTTGTTTGGAGGAGATCACATTACCATCAGCATCCATTTGAATAAGGAAATTATTCATATTTAAATTGTCACTGGTATAATAGCCTCCAATGTAAATGTTGCTTCCTTCAATCTCAAAGCTCCTGAATGTAGAAGAGAAATAACCTGGGTTACTTGGGAGGGTGTATTTTTTTGTCCACAAAACCTCACCATTTGCATCCAGTTTCATAATAAATCCATTGTTGTTAGGGCCGCAATAAACATCACTTACCAAACCAACACCCATAAAGCTTCCGTCAGCCAATTGCTTGATTTTTTTCAGATGGAAATATTCGGTGGATGCCTTCATATAATTTTTTGCCCATATAACATCGCCATTGGCGTTGTGGCGAATGATCATTACGCGGTCATCACTTTTACCACAATCCACATACCCGCTATCATCACATCCGAAACTGTCGAAACGGGGACTTTTGCCATTACCTAAAGAATCGCCTTCTTCATCGCAATCCTCGGTTTCACCGTCTTCGTCGCATCTAACGGTAAGGTTGGAATAGAATTTGGAAAAACTATAAAGGATCTTTTCATTGGCAAGCACGGTAACACTGGCAAGATCATAGCTGTAATCAAAGGAATAATATTTTTTTGCCCAGAGCTCGTTTCCATTCTGATCAAGTACCCCCCAAACAGAGTGATCATATCCATAGTAACCTGCAAAAGCAATTTTACCATTCGCTAATACCTTTATGTCATCAATCCTGGTTGAAAGATAGGATTTAGACCAGGCTTTGGTTCCATTTGCATTGATCATTACAATATGGCTAGAACTTGAACTTGCATCAAATACCGCAGAGATGACATTTCCATTATCTAAAAGGTGTGAATTGGTATGATGTAAAGTGGATGAGCCTAAACTGAGATCTACTGAAAAAGCAGATTGGGCTTTCATTGAAATGGCTGCTGAGAAAACAATAGCCAGGAATAAAATTTTTTGTACGATTATCTTCATAGGATGAATAATTAAATGGGGTTCATTAGTTGAGAGATATCAATAGGAAAGGTACACAATTGTTGTAAAAACCAATACCAAAAGGAGATTTTTTTTTAAACCATCAGTTAATTTGTTAATTAACATTTCCTGAAACTCAAAATTTCCCTTTATTATCAAGGAAATACTGCCATAGCAGAAGGAATTTTTCGGCTGATCTTTTGATAGGAGCCAGGTCCACTCCTTCGCTTTGCATTACGTTCCACTGTGATTCTAAAAGCCCGGGATGTGCCAGGCCTTGCCATTCGATAGGTTCGGTAATTGAATCTGGTTTGTTGAGATAGCAACCATCTTCGCCATATCTGGGTCTGCTATGATTAAGCCACCCGTTAAAATCACTCTGAAATCCGATGCAAAAGTTTACTTTTTCAGCTTCTGAGAGAGAATCATGATACCCAAGTTGTGGATTTGTTTCAATAAATTCTTTGACCACTTCATATGTGAACTTATATGAGTCGATCGAGCCTTCACAATAGAGTTCCAGACTATCGATCTGTTTTTGATATTTCTCATCAGGGTTATATGGCATACAGGAGAATCCGCTGATGGGTAACGAAATAAAACCATTGTTTTTGTAGATCTTCAAAACATCCTCAACGTCCAAAGCCCTCGGATGGTGTTGTAAAGGTTTAAATCCATCGTGAGTGGATAAAGGTGGTATCCCATGTTCTTCCATAACGACCAGTGCGTCTTTACGGGTCTGGTCATTCATATGGGTAATATCCGTCATAATACCTGCATTTGCCAGCCAAATGATAGCATTTTTACCAAGCTCTGTTAAGCCGATCTCATTTTTTATCTCGCAGGAAGCATCCATGTTGATGAGACGTGTAGGAACTCCAGGGAGGATAGCAGCCCCTCCATATTCGCAATCCACCAGGTGGATCAGGGTGATAAAACTAACCCCTTGAGCCGCCCAGAAATGAGCGTCATCCTGACTTTTTATCAACTCCTTCCCACCTTCGATCGAATGCAGAATAATTGTTTTGTCAGTAGTGTTTAAATAATTCCTTACTTCCGTTGGGTTTTTCGCAACAACAAAGAATTCCGGATTATCCTCCGCAAATTTATTCACGTAATTAATTTGCTTAAGAATGGTTCGTTTTGCCTTCTTGGAGTTGGCAATGTATTCTCCATTCAGTGACCCCACCACCATAATGCGAAGACCCTTGTTATTCTTAAAAAAATTGGCATAGTTCACATTATTGAATTGGTGTTGGTAGCTTAAGTCAGGGGCATTATTTTCATTAAAAAATTCCAGACCTTTTCCAAAAAATGAATAAGGAACATGCATGGTAGGATGGATCTGCAGATCAATAAATTCGTTAACCTGCTGAGCAAGAATAAAAGAAACCTGAGTGCACCATAGAAGGAAAACACAGAGAATTTTTTTGCCCTGAATTACCAAATCGTGATTTTTTTTGACAGTAATACGTTATCGACTCTAAGTTCCAACGTGTATTCAACTTCTTTGGTAAATTTAGAAATATCCACCGTGATATATGGTAAGGTAGTGTATGAATTGTATTCCATTTTGTCACCAGCCGGCCCCTGAATGGAAATAAGTTTCAGGTCAAGGCTATCAGTTTCGATGATTAGGTCCGATCCTGCAGCACTTTCTTTTTTGTATGCCCTCACTTTGGTACTCAGATCATTTTCCAAACTGAGCCATCCCATATATAAAGCGAATAAAGCACCAGCCGGTTCACCCTTGATCACTGAATCCAATATAGTGAGTGTATAAATGGGGCCTTCAATATGTGTTCCGTTCCATCCGGAAGTAGAACATTCATAGCATCCGGTTACATTGCCACTATTGGAAAGATAAGCCAGTTTTTCGCAGCTGTTAAGTGTTCCAGGTTCAGGGATCGAATAATGCTCACCATTCACATAAACGATCATTTCTTCGTCATAAACACTACTTGATGATAATCCGGTAAAATTGAGTTTTACTTCCGAAACCGGAGGAGAGAAGGTAAAGGTAAAGGAGCCGTTGGAACATGTATAATCTATTGTATTGTAACCAATAAAATAGGGCCCCGTTTCTCCATTACAAAGATTTGGTGTCCATAAACGGGCCGTTTGCCCGGTGGATGAAACGGTAACTACAATATCATTGATAGTTTGTGATCCGGAAAGATGATTTACCCGCTGCATAACCTGACAGTGGATGGATCTGCCAAACAAAAACATCCAGCTACTAAATATGAAAAGGCCAAGAACTTTATATGAAAAAAATGTTCTCATTTTGCAATACAAAGATACGGACTAATTAATGGTTGATGGGGATGGACGAAATACTTATAAACCTACTTATTAAGGCGTATGGCATACACCAATTCGTCCAGGTATTCCCCATGCTTGAAAAGAGATTTTTCGAATTTTGCTTCTAAAATAAATCCCGTTTTTTCAAGTACTTTTTGTGAAGCAATATTTGTGCCGAATGGCCTTGCATAAATTCGGGTAATGTCGAAGGTTTTAAAACCATACTCTAGCATCTGGCTAATGGCTTTTGAAATGATACCGTTTCCCCAATAGGGTTGGGCAAGCCAATAGCCCATCTCGGCATTTTTCCTTTGAATATCAGATTGCATATGCAATCCGATCCCACCAGAGGCTTCACCATTTACTTCAATAGCGAAAATATGGGCAGGCGAGCCTTTCATGGCAAACTCAATAAATGCTTTTGCATGTTCAGGGCTATATGGATGTGGAAATCCATCTGTCATAAACCTGGCGATCTCAACATTGTTGGCAAACTTTACAAGGCTGTCAACATCTGTTTCCTTCCAGGGTCTTAAAGTAAAATTCATATGGACTAACCTTTTTGTTCGGCCCTTCTTTCCTGACTGAACTTTAACCAGAGGATAACAATACTGGTAAGTAAGACATAAGGGATCGCCATTAAAAAAAGAATTCCCCGGTTAAGCGCTAATGCAGATTCTTTTTTTCCTTCCGTTGAGGTAGATGCAGTAGCATTACACATGGCGCATTGGGCATCTGCTAAAGCGGGTGCAAAAAACCAAAGAAGGAGTATGCAAAAGAAGGCTATATAGATCTGCCGGTTTTTCATGGGGTATAATAAGGCGAAATTAAGAAATAAACCACAACTCCGGTAATGGAAACATAGAGCCATATAGGCCAGGTAATACGGGCTAGCTTCTTAGGTTTCTGGTATTCACCAATTAAGGCCCGATAGGCGGTAAATAAAATAAAGGGTAAAATGATGGCCGCAAGAACTATATGCGAAAACAGAATAATAAAATAAAGCGTTCTCTGCTCACCTCCATATTTAGTTTCGCCGGTAAATAAGTGATGACAGATATAAGAGACGAGGAACAGAATGGACAAGATCATCGCGGATAACATGATCTTTCTATGTAATTCTCTTTTTTTGTTTTTGATTGTTATTAAACCTGCAACAAGAAGTAGCGCAACCGTTGAGTTGATGACTGCATTCAACTTTGCGAAAATGTGTTTGTCAAAACCCAGCTCTACATCAAGTTTAACCCGGCCTAAAACTACAACCGCAGAAAAAACCACAAATGAAACTACTCCAATGAGCAGTTTTGCCGTTCTGTCGTTTTTTTTGATTTTCATTAGTTTTCTTTTAATAGGAGTTTTACGTCTGCGGCGATACTGTCAACAAGTTCCGGTCGGGTGCCATCATAGGCTGCCCTGACATATTTATGCTTATCAATCAGGATCAGAAATCCGCTATGAACATAACCTCCTTCAGCCAGTGAATCTGCTTTGGCATATGCCATATAATAATTTTCACACAGGTCATAAATTGAATCGCGGTCGCCGGTCACAAAATTCCACATTTGTGTATTCGCATTATTTTTTTCAGCGTAGGCCTTTAACTTAGCCGGGGTATCAAATTCGGGATCGATGCTGTGAGAAAGGATGGCAAATTGTGGAACACCTTTCAGTTTTTCCTGCACAAGTGTAAGGGTATTGGTCATCTTTGGACAAATACTCGGACAAGTAGTAAAAAAGAAATCCGCCAGGTATACTTTGCCTTCATAATCTTTTTCAGTAATAATTTTGTTGTCCTGATTGGTAAAACGAAAGTCGGGAATTGCAGTAAAAACGGTATCATATACGGTTTTTCCATCAACGGTTTTCTCCACCACATCATAGGTTCCCATATAAGGAAGCTTGGGCATATCTACCGTGTGCTGGGAAGATTGTTTTTTCCCTCCACAGGCGGAGAGCATAAAAAAAAGGATGATTAAAAGGAGGGGATACCTGTGCATTCTTGAACTTAAACCGGCACAAATATAGGATAATTCGAGGCTTTAAATGGTTTTGAGAAGAGCCGGTGGAAAGGCTGGGATTTAATTCAGGGAGGGCTGGGGCATGGAAGGCTGCATAGATTCGCTGAACATGAGTTCATGGATCATGTATTCAACAAAGAAATCATAAAGAGGCATGCTGGAGATCATGTTTCTGATCTGTGTTTTGCTGGCTGCCAGCGCTGTTACCCAGAGTTTACCTTTATCGAGGGCCAGGGAATAGGAGATAATGGTTCCCTTCTCCATCAATTTATTGACCATAAACCGCTGGTGAGGTATTCTTTGTTCAAACTCCTCCGTATAATTGTCCGGAAGATCTATTTCTATCATGTAAGATGTCATATTTTCAAAATATTAGTTGAATATAACCTGTTTACGATAGCCCCTGTTTATTGTAAATTCGTCACCAAGATATATATCAGATGAATAAAGTACATGAAGAAGTTGTAAACGATTTGCAAAAATTATTAACGCTGGTCGAGGCAGAGCGCAGGGAAGAGCATGTTTATTACTTCGAATACCTTGCCAGACTTCCCCTTCAGCAAAAAGTGCAGGAAGGTTATTCATGGTACCCTGTTCATATAAAAGAGACAGGTTATGGGCTTGGAGACTACCCTTATGTGAAGATCGAATGCAAAACCGACCCGGGATCGCATCAATTTGGAGCCGGGAAACAGGTTAAAATCTATAATTCTGCGGATGAAAGAGAGTTTTTGGTAGGTTCCGTTTATTATGTGGATGGAAACCAGATGAAGATCCTTTTTATGGTAGACGAATTGCCTGATTGGGTTGAGGAAAGCAAGCTAGGGGTGGATGTGCTTTTTGATGATAAGACCTTTAAAGAAATGGAAAAGGCGCTAAGAGTCGTCATGAATGCAAAAAATTGCAGATTGGTGGAACTGGCAAATATTTGTTATGGCCATGCCCCCATGGAATCGCCTGAAAAAATGGCCTATTATCAAAACGAAATTCTCAACGAATCACAAAACGAAGCGGTCAACGCGGTTATTCGATCCAGGGACCTGGTCCTTGTGCACGGTCCCCCCGGTACGGGGAAGACAACAACACTGGTTTTTGCCATTCACGAATTGGTAAAAGCGGGTGAACAGATTCTTGTTTGTGCACCCAGTAATGCTGCTGCGGATCATATTTCGGTTGAACTGGGAGCTAAAGAGATGAGAGTTGTGAGGATCGGAAATATCTCAAAAGTTTCAAGCGAATTATTGAAATATACGGTGGAGGGTTTGCTTGAAAATCACAGTCGGCAAAAAGAGTTGAGTGAATGCAAATGGAGAGCACTTGAGTACAGAAGAATGGCTGCAAAATATAAACGGAATTTTGGAGCTGAAGAAAGAAGGCAGCGTGATCTTATGTACAAAGAAGCCAGAGCGCTTAGCAGTGAGGCCCGTTTGTTGGAAGACTACATGATATCGGATATTTTAAAAATGGCAGATGTGGTAGTAACAACCTTGGTTGGGGTTGAAAGCAGGTATTTAGAGGGCCGGAATTTTAATACAGTGATCATTGATGAAGCTGCTCAGGCATTAGAGCCTGCCACCTGGATCCCAATAATAAGAGCACAAAAAGTTATTCTTGCAGGAGATCCGTTTCAACTACCACCAACTGTAAAAAGTATGGAGGCAAACAAACAGGGTCTGGGGATCACACTCATGGAAAAATGCATGAACACCCAGCCTGGTGCTGCTCACTTATTAAATGTTCAGTACAGAATGAATGCAGACATCATGGAATTTTCGAATCTTAAATTTTATGAAGGAAAATTGCAAGCGCATGAAACGGTGATCAGCCGAAAACTTCGG
Source organism: Flavobacteriales bacterium (assembly GCA_025451295.1). Taxonomy (GTDB): domain Bacteria; phylum Bacteroidota; class Bacteroidia; order CAIKAF01; family CAIKAF01; genus JANWKQ01. The sequence continues at coordinate 12,280 of JANWKQ010000092.1, forward strand.
ATTGATGCCATCAATAATGACGCAATTGAGTTTATAGATACTGCAGGCTGCGGATTTGAGGAGACACAGGATGCCGAGAATTTAAGTCTTTACAATGAGGGAGAGATAAAAGTGCTTCTTCAGCATCTGGAGGAATGGGCCCATATATTTTCTGCCGAAAAACCTCCGTCCATTGCTGTTATTTCACCCTATCGGCAACAGGTAAGAAAAATTGAAGAAAAATTGAAAGAAAAAGGAATGCCCATGGCGGGTATAAAAGTAAATACGGTTGACGCTTTTCAGGGCCAGGAAAGAGACATTGTTTATATAAGTTTAGTTAGGTCTAATAATAATGGAGATATTGGTTTTCTGAAGGACTATAGACGTATGAATGTGGCAATGACACGAGCCAAAAAAAAGTTGATTGTAATTGGGGACAGCGCTACCCTCAGTAATGATCGGTTTTATAGTGATTTTCTTGAATTTGTAGAAAAAAAGGGATTTTACAAAACGGCCTGGAACTACCTGTATTCAGGCTGATTGAGAGAAATACGCCACTTTTTTCATCTTCGCTGAATTTACTGTACCTATTGATATTATTGAGGTTTCCGATTTTTTGGCTATATTTGCCGACCAATCTGATAAAGACCAATCAAGCATGAGTTCAACGGTAGGGATCATTCCGGCCAGGTATTTAAGCACACGATTTCCGGGAAAACCATTGGTTAACATTGCAGGAAAATCTATGATCTGCCGGGTTTATGAGCAATGCATCAAGTCTACCGGACTGCAAAGGGTATACGTTGCTACTGATGACCAACGAATTTATAAGGAGGTCACCGAAAAGGGAGGGCTGGCGGTAATGACAGACTCTATGGCCTTAAATGGGACCATAAGATGTTTCGACGCCTATGAAAAGATCATAGAAACGGAGGGTGAATTTGATTATCTGATCAATATTCAGGGAGATGAACCGTTTATTAGGCCCGAACAGATAACCGAATTGGCCCAACTCATCAAAACCTCCGACTGTAGTATTGCCACCCTGGTTAAGGAAATTACCGACCCTCTCGAACTTTGGGATAGCAATACAATCAAAGTGGTAACAGATGGCTCCGATAGGGCATTATACTTCAGTCGTCAGCCAATTCCATATTTGCAAGGGGTGGATAAGGCACATTGGTTCGAAAAACATACGTTTCTAAAGCATATTGGAATTTATGCCTTCAACACTAAAGCAATTCCCGAAATAAAAGCGATGAAGCCAACATTGCTTGAAAAGGCTGAAAGCCTAGAACAACTTAGGTGGATAGGACATGGATCGAAAATTGCAGTAGGGACTACCAGTTATCAGACAATTTCGATTGATACCCCATCGGATCTCGAAAAGGCTATTTTATATGTTCAATCAAATATTTAGATAATCGTAACTTTCACAAAAATTTATTCAATGAAGTATTTATTTGGGTTTTTATTTTTCTTTATGACGATTCCATCGCTTTTTTCACAAAAGGGAAAGGTTGATAGTGAATATAAGCTTTACAGAAAAGCAATGGATTATGGTGATTTTACGGTTGCCCGTACCGCCATTCTACAGTTGATGGTGAAGTATCCTACCAAGCCTGAATGGAAAGATACCCTGATCTCCATTTATGGAATGATGGGGATGTATGAACAGGCGATCCTGATTGGAGAAGATATCTTAAAATCGAAAGGGACCGATACAACCACACTCAAGATAGTAGCTATCAGTTACGAAAATCTGGGGGCTTTAAGCAAGGCAATCGAATACTACGATAAAGTATTAGCATTAAAGGATGAAATACTGATCAGATATAAGCTGTCAGTTTGCCAGTATGGTTTGCAACGTTATGGTGAGGCTAAGGCGAATATCTATAAAATTCTGGAAGATAATAGAGCGAAAGAAAATAAAATAACGATCAATTACGAGAGTTCAAGTCAGGAGGTAAGTTTACTAGCTGCGGCGATGAATGTAGCAGGAATTATTTTAACCGATGAAGGGAAACATGAGGAAGCGAAGGTATATTTTGAAAGTGCTTTAAAACTGGAACCCAACTTCATTCTTGCTTCGAATAATTTACAGGTGGTTACTGGCTTAATTGAAAAAGGGAAATAACATGTTAAAAGGAAAAACAGCGAAGGAAAGTGCAGCAATCAATACTGAAATTGTATTACCTAACGATACCAATACGCTGGGAAACTTGATGGGAGGTCGACTTCTGCATTGGATGGATATTGTTGCGGCTGTGTCCTGTCAGCGGCATTGTGGCCGTATTGTGGTTACCGCTTCTGTAAACAATGTTTCTTTCGGCCAGCCAATTAAACTGGGCAATATAGTTACCCTCCATTCAAAGGTTTCACGGGCTTTTACCACTTCTATGGAGGTTTTTATTGAAGTTTGGGTGGAAGATAGCTTTTCAGGCGAAAAAGTGCAGTGTAATGAGGCTATATACACTTTCGTGGCTGTTGATCAGATGGGGAATCCGATCTATGTGCCACCATTGATTCCAGAGACTGAGGAGGAGCAAATCCGCTATGATGGAGCTTTACGCAGACGTCAGCTAAGCCTTATCCTTTCTGGGAAAATGAAGCCGGAAGAGGCAAGCGAATTAAAAGCGTTGTTTGTTTAATAAACTATCAACAGGCCATATGGTATAATTTTTGTTAAAGGATCAAGGTATTTGCAGACCTAATGGTTACTTTTGCACGAAATTATTTTGTCGGCCTTTATGAAGCCCAATTGCATGATTAGATTAGTCATTCTTTTTAGCTGGAGTTTTTTGGTGTTTGTGGGAACAGGTTTTCAGGCAACAGCACAAACAATGTCAATCAGCTCATCGTCCTTCGAACCAGATGATATACTGGGCACATGGGCGAATTCAGACAATGTTTTAAAAGTGAAAATAGAAAAAATAGGGACTCATTATTTTGGTAAATTGGTCTGGCTGGAAAAGCCAAATGAACCCGATGGTGCTCCCAAACTTGATAAAAATAACCCGGACCCAACCTTACGGAAAGTCCCATTTATAGGCCTTAGAGTGATGAAAGATATGAAATACAAAGGAGATGGCGTGTGGTCCGGTGGAACTTTATATGATCCGGAAAAGGGAAAAACCTACGGATGCAAGATTACGTTAGTAAGCTTAGATGTTGCCAATATTCGTGGATATATTGGATTATCTATACTAGGTAAGACCGAAAAATTTTCTAGAGTCAGTAAATAATATATTTTTGTATCTTTAGTTTAGATTAAGAATCTTGAGCCCGAAACGAAAAAAGAAAGTTTTATTCATCATAGGGTCGCCCAACCAGACGACTCAAATGCATCAGATTTACCTGCAATTAAAAGGTGATTTTGATTGCTATTTTACGCAATTATTTCCCGCAGATTGGATCATGCATACCACGCTAAAATTAGGTACGCTTGAGCATACAATCGTTTCTGGGCGCTTCAAACAGATGGGTGAGAAATTTGTTCGGGACAATGGGCTTAAATATGATTATGCTGGCGAAAGCTTAGGAAATAAGTATGATCTTATTTTTCTCTGTACAGACATGTCATATCCTAAAATCTGTAAGGAAACCAAGACTATTTGGGTACAGGAAGGAATGACCGATCCCATTAATACATGGGCAAAATTCATCAAAAAGATGAAAATGCCAGCTTATATGGCCTTTAAAACCTCTTTAAATGGAAGCTCTAACCGGGCGGATATATATTGTGCTGCTAGTCAAGGATATAAAGATTATTTCAGCAGCATGGGCACCGAAAAGGAACGAATTGTGGTGACCGGCATGCCTAACTATGACAATGCCAGCGAGTTTTTAGCAAATGACTTTCCTCATAAAGACTATGTCCTGGTTTGTACCTCCGACATTAGAGAGCAAAAATGCAGCGAGGATCGGGTAGGCTTCATTAAGAAATGCGTGGAAATTGCAGATAATAAACCGTTGATCTTTAAATTGCACCCGAACGAGATTTGGGACAGGGCTTATAGCGAGATTATGGAAAATGCACCCGAAGGGACCCTTGTATTCCAGGATGAAGATACCAATCACATGATTGCTAATTGTGCGGAACTCATTACCCAATATTCGACGGTAGTTTATATAGGGATCGCTTTAGGCAAACCTGTGCATTCATATTTCAATATCGAGGTTCTTAAAAAACAACTTCCCATCCAGAACAAAGGGACTTCAGCCATGCACATAGCTGATATTGCCCGGAGTTTTGTGGACTTTAATGGTGACGGAAAGGAATTCCTCAAACAATACGTGCCCGAACACGCTTTACAACCGGTTTAATCCATCCAATGAAAATTTTGAGTTTAATACAGGCAAGGAGGGGCTCTTCCCGATTGCCGGATAAAGTATTAAAAGAAGTCCTGGGAACTCCTCTGCTGCTTCAAATGATCAGGCGAGCCGAAAGGTCAATACTCAAGGGTGAAGTGGCTGTAATCACCACCAAAGAGCCTCAAGACGATGTTGTTGCAGAACTATGTGAGGCTAATCACATTCATTGTTTCAGAGGCCATTCAACCGATCTGCTCGATCGTCATTATCAGGCAGCGCTACATTTTGGGGCCGATGCAGTTGTAAAGATCCCCAGCGATTGTCCGCTTATTGATCCCAACATTATAGATGAAGTATTGCAGTATTTTATTAGTCATTCAAAGGAGTACGACTATGTAAGTAACCTGCATCCGGCCACATGGCCTGACGGAAATGATGTCGAGATCATGCACATGTCCATTCTGGAAAAAGCCTGGAAAGAGGCTCCCAGAGAATTTGAAAGAGAACATACAACACCTTATATCTGGGAAAATCCTGATAAATTCAGGATCGGATCTGTCATTTGGAATACAGGGAAAGACTATAGTACTTCTCATAGATGGACGCTGGACTATCCGGAAGATCTAGAATTCATAAAAAGGGTATATGAAGAACTTTACCCCCAAAATTCCGCCTTCACTTTGGAGGATATTCTCATGCTTTTACAACAAAAGCGGGACATTGCAGACATTAATAAAACCTATGCCGGTGAATACTGGTATAAAAATCATCTGGATGAGCTAAAGAATATTGATGATAAGTGGAAGAAGAAGTAACAGGCCAGTCATCGCATCTATCGGGGTAAAAAAGTTGTACTTTTGATACCTTATTAAAGAAAATGTCACCAGATCGCATCCATACACTCCAGGCACAAGCGCTTAAAGTTCGTGAGCACATCATCCGCATGAGCACTGATGGTGGCTGTTTTATAGGAGCTTCTCTTTCCTGTGCTGATCTGTTCGTGTATTTATATAACGAATTCCTGAATGTAAATCCACAAAACCTAAAAGATCCCAATCGCGATTATTTACTATTATCAAAAGGACATGATGTTCCTGCACTCTATGGCGTTTTTGCAGAGTTAGGGTGGATCGAAAAAGATCGGTTAAAAAATCACTTAAAGTCAAACGATTTTATTTATTGGCATCCAAACAGACATATTCCCGGGATAGAATTTTATTCAGGTTCTCTTGGCCATTTGCCTTCCGTTGCAGTAGGAATTGCAATGGATATAAAAATCCGTGGTGGAAAAAATAAAGTGGTGGTAGTTACCGGCGACGGAGAATTAAACGAAGGATCCGTTTGGGAAGCTGTACTCATTGCTCAGGCATATAAACTCGATAATCTTATTTTCCTGGTAGACCGCAACCAGTTTCAGGCCAATATAAGAACAGAAGATTTACTTCCATTAGAACCTTTACAGGATAAATTCAAAGCCTTTGGATGTGCCGTGCGAAGAATAAACGGGCATGATTTTACGGAACTGGAAAATGCATTTTCATCTTTTCCTATTGAATCCGGCAAACCCAATGTGATCATTGCTGATACCATTCGTGGCAAAGGACTGCCAAGTATTGCAGAAAGATCCGATCGTTGGTTTTGTAATTTTACGCATGAGGAAGTAGATGCTTTATTAAAAGAATTACACGGTGGTGCCGATACAACCTTAACATCGGAAACCCTGGTTGTAAGGTAAAATGAACAAAAAATTCCAGAAAAGATATCTTCGTCTGCAGGATCTGCTCAGCGAATATGTGAAAGAATTGAACGATCTTTCACATGAAGATCTCAATAAATCTCCGGGAGAAAACAGTTGGTCAGTTGCTGAAGTGGTCTATCACATTTCCCATGCAGAAAAAGCCATTGTACAGTACATTCAAAAAAAACTTATAAAACCTGAAGAGGCAAAAAGGGCAGGATTAAAATCCATGTATAAAGCGATCTTGCTTAGATTGGCGCTTAGGTCATCCAGAAAATTCAGGGCCCCAAAAGTGTTGGATAACCCACAAGGGCCTTATGAAAAGGATCAACTCATATCAGAATGGAAAATCATCAGAGCCACTTTGGGAAACACTTATGACAGTGTTTCCCAAGACCATCTCGGTCGTCAGCTTTTTAAACATCCCGTAGTAGGGAAGATCAACTTATACCAAACCTTAGGGTTTATGGGAGATCATATGCAACGTCACCTGAAGCAGATCAGAAAAATAAAAAAGGAACTGAATGGATCTATCGGTTAACAATGATCTTTTTGGTTTCAATCGCCTTGCCTTCCTTGCTGATCAGAACATAATATATTCCTGCAGAATAGTTGGATACATCTAATGTATATCGTCCGTTACTATTGATAATGGAATGTATCTTTTTCCCATTTCCATCGAAGATATCTATGTTGAAGTTTTCATTCTTTTCAGATACGATATTTACATAATCATAACTGGGAACCGGAAATACGATAAAACGGTCAGAAATGATTTCATTTGTTAAATTATTTTCCGGTTGAATGAGTTCCGGCTCCTTTATGTTTTCAATGAGGCTAATGGCAATGGGCTCATCAAGATAGTTTTCCTGACCAAAGGTACAAACAGTACGATAAAGGTCGGTCCCATCAAGGAGCTGAATATCCTTTATTTCTTGGAAACCACAATGGGTTATCTGTATCGGTTCGTTGGTTTCTGATTTAGTGAACGTAGTACTGTCGGGCAGGATCTTATTGGTTTGATCCGGTTCATTATTATCAGGGATGTACATCATTTCACCCATCATAATTACTTCATCTTCCATACGTATTTCTATCGTTTGGTTATCTTTTATGATCTTCGCTGTACTCAGCTTATATTCATAACCTGCTGCACTGATCTCAATCTGAATTTCGTCACCGATCAGGTCTTCAGCCTTTACATTGATCATCACTCTTCCTTTCTCATCAGTGGTTAATGTCTCAGGATGATTTTTAATGCCTGAAACAAATGTTACGCTGGCATTTGATAATGGAAGGTTTCCCTGACTTGTCTTTACTACTACCGTGATTTTTTTATCATTTGTATGATAATTGTTGACCGCCATTTTTCCTTTTACTGGATAATCATGACCAATCTGGGCCACTGCTTTTTTAGAAATAAGACTTACCCCTAACAATGCCATCACGGGATAAACCAATTTACGAAACAGAACTCCATTGATCAGGAAATAGACTTTTTGTTTTTTGTTAGCCGGGGTTAGTTCCTTTACGTTTACTCTTCCGCAAACCTCTCCATCTGTCGTTTTAAGTGTATGAATGATTTCTTCGGTTTTCATTTTTGTAAAATCCTTCACCACTTTACTGCATACAGCACAATGGCGCCCCTGCTCTTCGGTGGTCATCTTGTTCCAGTTTTCGTGACAGGGTTTGGCAATAACAATTTTTGAACTCATGGTTATTTATTTAACTAAGATTATTTTATGGGTTTCAATGGCTTTATTGTTGGAAAAAATAATGGCAAAATAGGTTCCTGCTGCTTGATCCTGAAGTTGGATCAACGATCTTTTATACTGATTGGAAGTTTGCATGATCAATACCCCGTTTTCATTGTAAATCTTAATATCAAATGCTTCTTCCATTTTGGTTTCTATGGTTACATCTCCCAGTGTTGGATTAGGAAAAGAAACAAACGAAAGGGTAGGGGGATTTTTATCCAGCATGGATGGCCATGATGGTGTTTCTATACTTGATTGCGTTGAAAAATCTATTTCCTGTAAAGCGAGTTCAGGTTTTTCGACGGTTCTGATAAGGCTATACTTTTCATTACAAACGATCACCGGTGATTCAGGCTCATGGGTTTGAACAGTATCAACAATTGGATCAGGGGCTTCGTAATATGCCATTTTTCCCATGAGGATCACATTCTCATCCAGCTTTACACGGATGGCCTGATTATTTTTGGTGATTCGGATATCCTTAACCACTTTCATTTCATAACCCTTCGCATTCACTTCAATATTTATAGTGGTATATCCCACTTTTTGCATAGGCATCGAAAGAGAAACGGTGCCGGCTTTATCGGTGGTTTGAGTTGAAATTAATTCAGATCCGGAATAAATATTTACTAGGGCTTCGCGGACAGCCTTATTGGCTTCGTTGAGTACCTCCACCATGATCTTTTTGGAAGATGTTTCGGTTTGATCAACGGTTGTTTGACCGGTGAAAACCTGCTCTACCTTCATGCCTCCGGGCAATGCCTGGGCATGAAGTGCTTTTTTATACAAAGACCCGAAACCAAGCAATACAAAAGCAGCATAACCAAGTTTTGGAATAAAAGTTCCTTTTATCCAAAAATAAAATTGTTGTCTTTTACTCACAGCCGTAAGATGGTTCACGTTAATTCGTCCACAAACCTCCTGGTCCGAATCAAGAATGGTTGACATGATCTCTTCTTTTTTCATGCTGGTAAAGTCCTTTACGACTTTACTGCAGACGGCACAATGACGACCTTTTTCTTCGGGTGTCATCTTGTTCCAGTTCTCATGACATGGCTTGGGGATGTAAATGTTTCCGTTCATCGGCTGATTAATATGGCTATACCTACACGTTGTTTGGTAAAAGGTTCAGTCATTTCTAGGTAATTCTTCTGCCACCGTCCCGATAACTATCGGGAGGAGCGGCAGCGCTCTTTATGCTAAGCGGCCAGCCGATGCCAGCCTTACCGGGTTGAAGGCATAAAAACCAGGTACTGTCTGCATGGACCCGCTTGTTATAAAGGGACTATATCGGAAGACGGGCAGGCAGCCAAAAAATATTTAGCTTTGTGACCATCAAATACCCAATGCTCAAAAGACTTCTATTAATCCTTGGGATGTTTTTCATTCTAACCGGAAATAACCTCCGGGCGCAGGCGGATACTGCCAAAGTGGGAATGTTTGTGTTCTCCCTGTACGACTTTGATCTGGCAAACAAAAGTTTTAGCACGGTGGTTTATATCTGGGTGAATCATACGGTTGACTCCCTTACTTTTGAGAAATCTCTGGAGATTACCAATGCCAAGGCGACTGAGTACTCGATGTATTTTGATGAAATGGAGGAAGGAATCCAGTGGTTCAGCGTAAAATGCAGAGCTACCATCATAAGCGAATGGGACATTTCTGATTTTCCTTTCGATAAACAAGTGCTGGTTATACAGGTAGAAGAGGGAGATAAAGACACATCAAGTCTTATTTATGTGGCTGATTCAGCCAATTCAAAAATGCATGAGGGACTCAAATTAAAAGACTGGGATATTGTAGATTTTAAAGTGAAGGATGGAATTACCCTCTACAAAACTTCCTATGGTGACCCAACCCTTTCTTACGAAAGCGGATATGCATATGTGAAGGCTGAAATTACCCTGAAGCGAATTCATGTATGGACCATCTTCTTTAAATTATTTACAGGAGTTTTTGTAGGGTTTCTTATCGCCCTTTTTGTATTCTTTATTAAACCTATAAATGTAGACCCTCGCTTTGGCCTTTGTGTAGGAGGATTATTTGCAGCGGTAGGTAATAAGTATGTGGTGGAAGGAACGATTTCTTCTGTTTCCAGCAATACACTCATTGATACATTGCATAATCTCACATTTGTATCCATCCTCGTGATCATTTTTATCTCTATTGTTTCTTTGTACCTTTTTGAAAAAGGAGGTGATAAAAATTTACGCCGTGCAAAATTGGTTGATACCTGGAGCTTTGTTATTATTCTGATTACTTATTTGGTCACCTCTGTCTACTTTGTAAGGCAGGCGATTCACGGATAGAAAAAAATCAATATTCGGTGAAGGCAGCTTTGATTTTAAATCCTTCCTTTTCCGCCATTTTCTGATCATCGATATCTATCCTTATCACCAATGTTCTTCCGCTTGGTTTTGAACAATCATTGGGAGGTTCCTCCGAAGGGCCTAGGCAATATAATCCCTGAAGGCGAAAGTCTTTTTTCTGAAGTTCATCAAAGATCTGCTGATCATCCAGTTTGATGGTCCAGTCACAAACAAATTCGATTTTTTCCATCCATACCCAGGGTCGATAAAATCGATGTTCCTCGGCCCGTTTCAGGTCTTCAATACCAATCGTAATTTCAATATTTCTTCCTGTAAGACATTGACAACCGGCGCAGGTCATTTCAAACATTTTACCAGTATATTTTATTTTAAATACTTCAATGGAGTCTTCCTTTAGGAGTTGTTTTAGGTTGAAAAAGGTTGAATCTGTAGAATAATAATTATTCCAGGCGGGTGGACAAACAGTCTCCTGATAAAGCATGGTGATGCGATCACTCCGCTGAGTAAAGGAAGTAGATATGCATAGGCCACATAAACAGAGAAATAGAAATAATTGTCGGCTCATATCTTATCTATATACAATTGTTGGGTGGCTTGGTTCAAAGCAGAATGATTTTTGAATCCGGATGAATTTGAATAACTTTGAGCAGCCATATGCCCAACAAATTATTGAATACCATAACCGATGAAGATCTGGTGCTGGAAATTAAATCCGGAAATCAACTTGCCATGGAGGTTTTGTTTGATAAATATGCCCCAGCTGTTTTGGGAATATTGAAGCATTCAACTGAAAGTGTTGAAAAGGCAGAAGAGGCATTGTTAGTTTTCTTTGGGAATATAAGCCATCAGATCGGGGATTTTGATCCATCTAAAATGAAGCTTTTTACATGGATGTTGTGCATGGTAAAAAAAATGATGAAAGAAAATGGGCAAAACCAGATCCAAACCCACAATAATTACGTATTTGATAAGGGAACCTTATCAAATACCCTTGGAAGATCTTTGTTGGATCTTGTAATGTTTGAAGGATTTACCTACGATGAACTAACAGAAATAACCGGAATAACCAGATATGAACTAAACCTAAAGATCAGAGAAGAGCTTAACCAAATGAAAAAGAAACAGTAAACAAAATGAGTAAGGTAAATGAATTTTTAGAGTCGGGAATCTTAGAGTCCTATGTATTGGGGCTTACTTCTGAAGCAGAGAACAAAGAAGTGGAGCTCATGACTTCCCTTTATGAAGAGGTAAACCGTGAGATTGAGATTATTTCGCAATCGCTGGTTTCATATGCAGCAAAAAATGCACCTGTACCCAACAGCACCGTGAAGCCTCTTTTGATGGCGACGATTGATTATACTGAACGTATAAAAAATGGAGAAGCTCCATCCGATCCACCAATCCTTTCAGAAGGCGCTTCAATCGACACCTATAAGGAATGGCTGGAAAGGGCTGACATGGTTTTACCAAAAGATTTTTCTGATATCTACCTCCGGATCATCGGACATACTCCGAAGGCTATTTCTGCCATCGTATGGATCGAACATGAAACTCCATTTGAGACGCATCATAATGATTACGAAAAATTTCTGATCGTTGAAGGAACCTGCAATATTGTGATTGATAAGGAAAGTCATAGTCTTGTTGCCGGAGATTATATGCAAATCCCATTGCATTCAGGTCACGTGGTAAAGGTTACTTCAAAAATTCCTTGCAAAGTAATTTTGCAGAGAGTGGCTGCTTAAGAAGTCTATCCGGATTTTTTATGAAGCACTTTCAATACAAAATAGACGGGTATTCCCAATGCTACAATGAGCAAACCCCAACGGGTTATTTCCCACATATACCAAATCAGAATATAACAAAAGGCTGCCGCTAATAAAATATAAATAGCTGGAAGCACGGGATATCCAAATGCTTTGTAAGGTCGTGGAACATCAGGCATTTTTTTACGCAGAATAAAAATACCTGCGATGGTTAGAATATAAAAGAGGATCACTGCGAACATTACGTAGCCCAGCAAATCACCATAAGCTCCCATTAAACAAAGAAGGCAAGCCCATACACATTGAAAATTCAAGGCCTTACCCGGAACCCCATTTTTGTTCAGTATCCCCATTCCTTTAAAAAATAATTTATCCTGCGCCATTGCATAATAAACCCTGGCACCTGATAAAATGCAACCATTATTACAGCCAAAGGTTGAGATCATAATAAGTACAGCAATTGCATAGACAGCGGTGGTACCTCCAATGCTGTCCGCTGCTGTAGCTGCAACCCTATCGAAAGGAGAAGTTTGAATATCACTAAGAGGTAAGACCAATAAATATACAAAATTTACGAGAATATAAATAAGCGTCACAAGTCCTGTTCCGATGGCTAAGCTTCTTACCAATGTTCTGGTTGGATTGACCACTTCATCACCTGAAAAACTAATATTATTCCATGCATCACTCGAAAAAAGTGAACCAATCATCGCAAGTCCGATAGCTACAACAATCCCAAATCCTGCAATAGACTCAGTGGAAGTAATTGTCCAGTTATCCTTATTCACGACCACATATTTTGCATCCCACATATTGGAAAAATTGGAGCTAATTGCTTCAGCATTCATTCCAATTGTGAAGCCAAGTATGATCAGGATCAGAATAGCAATGATCTTTGTACTTCCGAAAATATTTTGAATCAGCTTCCCGTTTTTTACTCCCCGACCATTGATCCATGTAAGCAAAACAATAGAAATAATGGCCAGAAGTTGAACGGATGAAAATTTAAAATCACCTATTTTAATCAGCGCATTTTTTTCGGAGAACCAGGGGATCAATATACCTGTGAATTTGGCAAAAGCCACCGCAACAGCGGCAATAGTGCCAGTCTGGATCACTCCAAAAAGGGTCCATCCGTATAAAAAGGATACAAGCGGATTGTAGGCTTCTCTCAGATAAATATATTGGCCTCCTGCCTTTGGCATCATTGCGGCCAATTCTGCATAGCTGGTCGCACCAATTAACGTAATCAAACCTGATAATAGCCAAACCACCAATAAATAACCAGGTGACCCCACAGTTCTGGAAATATCGGCACTGACGAGGAAAATGCCTGAACCGATCATTGTTCCAGCAACGATCATTACGGCGTCAAAAAGTTTTATTTCACGTTTGAATCCTGACATTCAGGGTATACATTTTATACAAATAAAGGAAATTGAATGGAATACAGGAACTCTAACCTGAATATATTCGAATAAAGTGTGCCTAATGATTAACCACTTTGTCTGCTATACCATGCAAAGCATTGGTTTGTTTTAAATCCAGAATAAACTTTTTAGTGAACAGGTCGGCACCCGTCCGGTTCAAATGAGAAGCATTATAAAAATATTTTTTTTCGAAACATAAAGGGTCATTAGAATAATCGAAAAATGGGATCTTGTAATAGCTGGCAAACCTTTTATAGATTGTCATGATCCGTGCACGGTTTTTCACAAATTTCTGCCCATCGATGAACTCCGGACTATAAACAAAAATAAGCTGGATGCCACTGGCTGAACACTCCAGTAAGAATTGATTAAAGGATACAAGTGTTGCAGGCTCCGGGTGTACATAGTAGTACCCGAGTTTTAATCTGGCATTTTCAAAATCATCATTCCATTTCCTGTCATAACTCCAGAATCCTTTTTTTCTTTCTGGTCCTCGGCCAGGATTTCCAAATCCGGTTTCCACAGCCGTTCTTATTGCAGTGGTTTTGCCATAATACCTGACCAGGGGTATGTAAAAATCATAGTCTGAATAGCCTTTATAAGTTTGTAAATGGTCTTTCATGTCGGAATTCAACATCATGTATGGCAGAAACAGGTCGGCATTAAAGAGATCCTTTCTATTTTCAAAACTGAATATATCCAGTGAGAGGATAATAAATTTAGGAGGCGTATTGTGTTTCAATAAAGTCTGATGTTTGAAATATTGAAATTCGAACGTGTAACCATCACACCCCAGATTATAGGAGGGGCGTTTCAAACTATCATCCAGAAGTTGCGGATTAAGATGAACTCCGGCTCTCGATGAACCATAAATAACCACTTCCGAATTGATGGTTCCTTCGTAGATATCGTTCCAGGCAGCATACTCCCCGTTTGCATAATTTTTTGATTTTTTTAATTGGGTTGAAAGATAAACCTCTATCGGTATGGAAAGCAGTACCAATGGTAAAATAAAAAGAGTGATTTTTTTTGCAAACGCTTTCATAGTTAAAATTGAAAATAAATAAACACCTGCTCTGTTCCTGCGAAATAAAAAATCGCGATTATCAATGTATAGTAAAATGCCCATCTCACAGGCCTTTTCCACCCAATACCTACATGACTGATCGCATATTGTCTTTCACGACCCAACCATTCGGTCGCTAAAAAAAAGCCAATAAGTAAAATGAGGGCTGTTGGACGAATTTCCGGCAGTGTAAAAAAAGAGGTCGAAAATATTCCTGAAATGATCCTGCCCGCATGAGCTAAATTATCTGATCGGAAAAAGATCCAGGCAAAACTCGTTAGACAAAAAGTGATCAACATACCTGACAACTCTTTAAAGGTCGGAAAATATTTACCCTGAGCAACCATGTTAAGATGGATCCTGTTTTTATTCAACAACAGCAACGGCAAAAAATAAATGGCATGCAATAATCCCCAGACAATAAAGGTCCAGTTGGCTCCATGCCAGAATCCACTGATGATAAAAACCAGAAACGTATTTCTTATTTTCTTCCATGTCCCTCCTTGATTTCCACCGAGCGGAATATAGAGATAATCTCTGAACCAGCTTGACAACGAAATATGCCACCGCCTCCAGAATTCAGCAATGTCTCGTGAAAAATAGGGGAACGAAAAATTTCTGAGCAGATCGATTCCGAAAAGTTTTGCTGTTCCTAATGCGATGTCAGAATAACCGGAGAAATCACAATAAATCTGGAGTGCAAAAAACAGGACCCCTACAGCAATTGTACTACCGCTTGATTGCTCCGGATGATCAAAGACCATGTTTACATAGTGAGCACAACCATCCGCAATCACAATTTTTTTAAACAAACCCCACAATATTTGACGAAGTCCATCCACTGCTTTATTCTGATTGAAGGGTCTGTTCACTCTGATCTGAGGCAAAAGATGGGAGGCCCTTTCAATCGGGCCTGCTACCAGCAGCGGGAAGAAACTTACAAAAACAGCATAATCGATCCAGTTTTTTTCAGCCCTGATCTTTCCTTTATACAAATCAATTACATAAGACAGTCCATGGAAAGTGTAAAAGGAGATTCCTACCGGTAAAATGATACTTAAAGTCCAGGGGTGAATTTCAAGGCCTAAATGAGAGATGGATTCGGCGAATGAATTGACAAAAAAGTTATAATATTTAAATATTCCCAGAAATCCCAGGTTGATGAAAATGCTGATCCAAAGCCAGATTTTTTTTGAGAAGAGATTTTTTGCCTGAGCTATTTTTATGCCGGTAACATAATCAAGCATGGTTGAAAAAACGAGTAGAAACAAAAAACGCCAATCCCAGCAGGCATAAAAAAAATAACTGGCAATCAATAATAGAATATTTTGACGACGAGGTGTTTTACCGGCAACTAACCAATAGATAACAAAAACGATTGGTAGAAATATGGCAAAATGTAGGGAATTAAAAAGCATTCGCTTGGATAAAATTATCGACAGTACGGAGGGTCATACAAACTGCCTTCATTCACAAATAAAAGAAAATGGAACGAAAAGAAGTATGGATAGTCAATAAATCTAATGAATAATAAGTTTTTGGGAGTAATACCGACCTTCTTCAAAGATCCGGGCAAAATAAATTCCTTTGGATAAGGTGGAAAGGTCCACCAAGGTGGACTCATTTGTAATATAATAGGACCCCATTATTTTTCCGGTTAGATCAGTGATCTCAACGGTAACCCTCACTTGAATATTCATCATAAAAATTCCGTTCGAAGGGTTTGGAAATATGGAAAGCGTTTGCAGTTCATCCTGATCTTTTATAGAGGCCCCAACGCAAGTGGTAGTGAATTTTACCAAAATAGCATCA
>JANWKQ010000093.1 GCA_025451295.1 Flavobacteriales bacterium
ATATGTCAGGTGTAATGGGAATGGTATTTGCAGTTCCCGTCTATACGTTCCTGAGGATCATAGCAAGACAGTTCTTTAGTCAGTTCAAAGTCGTCAGATCCCTCACTCAAAACATGTAACCCATTTTCGATTTTGGATTTACGAATGACGATTAATACACTCACCAGCCAGAAACAGATAATATGTATAGCCTCCTATGACCTGTATTAATCGTAAATCCAAAATCGTAAATCGTAAATCGGCATAAGCGTTGGCCTCCCCCAAAAAAATACTTGTTGCTCCTCTAGACTGGGGTTTGGGTCATGCGGCCAGATGCATTCCATTGATCCGAAACCTTCTTGAAAAGAAAATGGAGGTTGTACTAGGAGGTTCTGGTATTTCAGGGCAACTTCTTCAATTGGAATTCCCGGATCTCCCCTATGAAGAAATTCCGGGTTATGAAGTTTCCTATTCTTCAAAACTTCCCATGGCCATTACCATGTTGAGACAAGCTCCCGGTATTTTAAGATCCATCCAACAGGAAAAAAAATGGATTGACGAAAAATTATCCAAAGAAAAGATCGACATCGTTGTTTCAGATCATCGGTATGGTCTGCACAATAAAAAAGCATATTGCATATTCATGGGTCACCAGCTTTTTATTTCATCTGGAAATAACGATTTGCTGGATCCCGTTTTATGGAAAGTGAACAGATCATATATAGAAAATTTTGATTGTTGTTGGATCCCTGATCTTCCCGGAGAGCCAAATGCCTCAGGTAAGCTTTCGCATAAAACAGAACTTTCTTTCCCACATTTTTTTATTGGTTTGCTTTCGCGTCTCCAACCCGGTCCTTCCAATATTAAAAAACCAAAGCATTACAAAGCGGCTTTTATTTTGTCGGGCCTGGAGCCATTGCGAACCGATCTGGAAAACAAGATCATTGATCAAAGCGACCAATTACCTCCCGGAAAATACGTTTTGTTGCGAGGTAGCCGTGAAAACATGAAAAGAAGTATTCCCGATCATTTTGAAGTAATTGATCTCGCAGGATCCGATGTTTCTCAAAAGATAATTGCCGCTTCCGAACTGGTTGTAAGTCGGTCTGGTTATTCTTCCATTATGGATTATATGGTTACCGGCACCCGGGCTTTACTCATTCCCACACCGGGACAAACCGAACAGGAATATTTAGCCGGGTTCCATCACCAGGCAAACCACTTTTATTCTGTTTTGCAGGACCAGTTAGACCTTCGACGCGACCTCCCACTAGCGTTAACGTATCATCCTGAATTGATAAATAATGTGAATTTGCTGGAAACGGCAATTGAAGCGCTAATAAATCGCCGGGATTAGAGTTTTTTTACCATGGCTACTTATGAAGTGCCTGCAAATTCAATTAAATTTGCACCTTTAGCAGTATAATAATCTCAGAAGTAAAGATCAATGAACAAACAATCGAGACTAGTCGTTTTTATGCCGATCCTTTTGGCGATCGCAACCATATTCGGGGTTTTTATCGGCAAAAATCTTCCGTCAAGTGTCGGTGGATCAAAAAAGAACAGCCTTTTCTATTCCGGAGGTTCACAAAATGATAAGATCAATCAGATCCTAAGTCTGATCGAAGAAGAATATGTGGATACAGTGAATACAGATAACCTGACGGATGAAGCCATCGCGGCTTTACTGGAACAACTCGATCCACACAGTGCCTATATTCCTCCTGTAGACCTGCAAGGTGTGAATGAAGATATGGAAGGAAAATTTGATGGGATCGGAGTTGAATTTAATATTGTGAATGATACGATCGTTGTAGTAGCTGCGATTTCGGGTGGTCCATCAGAGGCGCTCGGGATCCGTTCCGGAGACAGAATTGTAAAGATCGACGGAAAAGGAGTAGCCGGCATTAAAATAAAAAATGAGGATGTGATCAAAAAACTTCGCGGAAAAAAAGGCACCAAAGTAACCGTTGAAATAGCACGTCGCGGTTCGAAAGATCTCATTACATATACCATTACCCGTGATCAGATACCACTCTATAGTATGGATGCATGTTATATGGTGAATGACGAGATCGGATACATAAAACTAAATCGCTTTGCCGAAAAAACCTACGAAGAATACATGGATGCCTTTAAGAAATTAAAAGATATGGGCATGTCTAAAATGATCCTTGATCTGAGAGGAAACCCCGGAGGATATTTAAATGTGGCGATTTCTCTTGCAGATGAATTTCTCAAGAAAAAAGACATGATCGTATATACGAAAGGCAGGGCAAGAGACCGGGAAGATTTTAGAGCAACTTCCACCGGCGAATTTGAAGATCAGCCCTTGGTGATCCTCATTGATGAGGGTTCCGCTTCCGCTTCCGAAATTATGGCGGGTGCCATGCAGGATAATGACCGTGGAGCCATCATTGGAAGAAGATCTTTTGGTAAGGGACTTGTACAGGAACAGTTTGAATTTAAAGACGGATCCGCCATCCGATTAACTGTTGCACGTTATTATACTGCTTCCAACAGATGCATTCAAAGATCATATGCAGAAGGAACGGATAAATATTACGAAGATATTTATGCAGAGTTATTGAATAAAGATCCCAACCATAAAGGAAGTTTAGGTGATACCCTTCATAAATTCAAAACAAAAGGTGGCAGAACTGTATATGGTGGTGGTGGGATCATGCCCGATATATATGTTCCGGTGGACACTTCCGGTTATACTAAATATTTTAGTGACGTGATCAGCAAAGGAATTACCTATGATTTTTGCTTTGAATATACAGATGTAAACCGAAGCAATCTGACTAAAAAATATAAAGATTACCGGGTATTTGGGCAAGATCTGGCTCAGGCCGATAAGATCCTTGGAGAATTTGTGGACTATGCAGCCAAACATGGTGTGAGTAAGAATGAAGGGGAGATCAGAAAGTCCAGATTATGGCTCATTAACAGACTCCAATCACTTATAGCACGCAACCTCTGGAAGAATGAGGGGTTTTATTATATCGTCAATAAAGACGATCCTTTTATGCATGCTGCCCTTAAACATCTCAACAAGAAATAAGGCGGAGCGGTTCGTTTTCAACGAAAATTTGTACCTTGTATTCATAAACAGAATTTATGAAAAAAGTACTACTCGGTTTTTTACCATTTCTATTTATAGCTAATTCTTTTGCGCAGGTAGACTGTTCGGGAGGACGCTACTATACCCCTATTTTCTCCAATCTTGATTCTGCCATGAACGTGGTTTATGGTAATGCAGAGTTCAGCGCAGGAAATTTTCAGGATCTTAAAATGGATATCTGGTGGCCGGCAGGTGACCTTGTGCAATATCGCCCGTTGGTGATCCTGGCACATGGTGGAAGTTTTATTGGTGGAACAAAAGAAGATCCAGGGATGGCGGATCATTGTAAATGGCTTGCGAGCATGGGATATGTAGCAGCTACCATTGATTATCGACTGGCAAATGTAATTGATATTATCCTCAGTTCAGATGTGGAGTCTACCTATGTAAATGTGGTATACAAAGCAGTGCATGATCAGATGGCAGCCGTTCGCTATTTCCGCGAAAATGTAGCTATCGGTGGCAATACTTATCAGATTGATCCGAGTCTCATTATCGTAGGCGGATTTAGTGCAGGTTCAATTATGGCTTTGCATCTGGCTTATATGGATCAGCCATCCGAATTACACCCTGACATTAACATTAGTGATGACGGTGGATTTTATGGTGCCAGCGGACATCCCGGTTATCCGGTGAATCCACAAGCTGTGTTAAATTATTGCGGTGCATTGGCCGATACTATTTATATGGTAGCTGGTGATGTACCATTAATGAGCATCCATGGTACTTCCGATGGAACAGTTCCCTATGGAACAGCAATGGCCAATCCGGGAATTCCTGTGATGGTGGTAAGTGGAAGTGGTTCCATTC
This sequence comes from Flavobacteriales bacterium, assembly GCA_025451295.1. Taxonomy (GTDB): domain Bacteria; phylum Bacteroidota; class Bacteroidia; order CAIKAF01; family CAIKAF01; genus JANWKQ01. The sequence continues at coordinate 3,917 of JANWKQ010000093.1, forward strand.
ATGAACGTGCATTAAATGTGGGTGTGGATAATCCACTGCTTGCTTATGTAGGTCGAGATCATTGTGAATTTTGGTCAACCGCTGCTCAATCAGATTCTACCTATCAGTTTGCAGCAGATTTCTTAGAAGATCAACTTTGTATTCAGCATTTATATACGGAACAAAATCCAAATTCAGTTTTTTTCACGGCATATCCAAATCCAACGACTGAACAAATGGTAATTGACATTCCAGGTAATGATACCGAATGGAATTATTCGGTTATTACGATGTTGGGTCAGGAATTAAGAGCAGGTATGATTTCCAAAGGACAAAAAGTATATCCATTGGATCTTACCGGTCTTGAATCCGGGATGTATATCATCAATATTTTTTCCGGGAGTAGAAAGGCGAGCCAGAAGATATTGGTTAAATAAGATTGTTTAATTTTTTGTTTGAAAAGACCCGACATGTAGTTGGGTCTTTTTTATGGGTGGTTTTCGCGGCTTCGCAACAGATCGGGACGCTATGTATTTTATTAGGCAAAAAGGATATCCCTTCCCCTTCGCCGCGGCGAAGCAGCGGACCGGGCCGCCAGCGTCAAATAACGTATTTGTTTTAAGTCGTTTCTTTGATCCATTGTAGTGGATCAAAGAAACGACTTAAAAGTTCAGGGTCATTCCCGCGAAAGCGGGAATCTCCTCACTAGTATGACTGCAGCTACTTATGCTTTCAGTTCGCCCTGTTCATCAAACCATTCCGCAGAAATATCGATCAACAATGGATTCTCTTTCTTTATTAATTCTAACTTCCAAGCCCGGTTCCATTTTTTTAAAACTGTTTCTCTTTGAATTGCGTCGGCGATATCCCAAAAGGCCTCGAAATATAATAGTTCAGTACAATTATACTTTTTTGCAAACCCCTCATTCAATCTTTTTTTATGCTCATGCATACGGCGTCGAATATCATTGGTCACACCTATATAAAATACAGTTCGATATCTATTGGTAATAATGTATACCGCTCCGCCAGATTTCATGTCAAATTGTTTTTGATAAAATATAAAATTTAATATTAAACAAAAACTTTTTCCTTCGAAAGAGGAGATTCCCCTTTACAGGGGAATGACATCGTGAGGATATTGCAGTTCTTCGGGCCACCATTGTGACCCGAAGAACTGCAATATCCGGAGAACAGCCATTCCCGCTGGAGCGGGAATGACCTTTTTACTTACGAGGCAGATCATCGGGCAACCGGGTTGCCCGAAGATCTACCTCATAAACAAAACCACAAAAAAATAGGCCGTTCTTTCGAACGGCCTTTTCACTTGAACTAAATTCTATTCTATTTATTAATGATGAACCTCAGTTGAGTTGATTTACCATTTGCGGTAAGTCTCATGATATAAGTTCCCATTCTAAGATCTGTTAAGCTATATGGCTCAATTACATTTCCACTTACTGAACCTACATATCTTGTGTCAATCAGTTTTCCATTCATATCCATGATCTCAAGCACCAGGTCAGACGACTCGATATTCTCGATGCTAACACTGAATACACCATTTGAAGTTGGATTCGGATAGAGACTGATAATGGTAGGTGTTCCATTCTGATTCATCACACCACTTGTAAAGTTCACCTGGATCGTATCACTGTCTGAGCAACCGAATACGTTGGTTACGGTAACAATATACTG
>JANWKQ010000094.1 GCA_025451295.1 Flavobacteriales bacterium
AGAGCACATGACTGTTAATCATGGGGTCGTAGGTTCAAGCCCTACCCGGGGAGCAAAACACAAAGGCTTCTGTAAATGGAAGCCTTTGTGTTTATTTGGTTCCAGTTCTATTTTTACGGATTTTTAATATTACAGTCTGTTGTATCTACAACCTGCCAGGGTTTACTGCGTTTGCATAGGTATACACCAGTACCTTTACTTTATGATCAGAAGATATATAGATGATATTGTTTTAATGGCCTATGATAAAAACATACAACCCTATACAGATGTTTTTGTGAAAGAATGGCAAACACAATTGGAAGACCTCGGGTTTATTATCGATTCAACGGGTTGTATGATCAGCTCCTCAAAGCCAATATTGGACTATGAAGTGAGGATCATGAATGAGTACATCTTGTTAAGGAGCTTGTTTACTCCCACTGAAAATGGGTTTTCACCCGACAATCGTAATTGTTGCAGAAATACCTGGGAGCGAAAACATGTCTCGCCGAAGTCGCAGCAAGAATGCAAACTTGCCCTCAGCTGGATTTCGGCAAAGCTCAAGAATTCTCGGAAGCGTTAATATTGTCTAATTTAAGAGAAGGCTAAAACCCTCAACACCTTTAAAACCCTTACTCAGCAAGCGTTTATGTCTGTCTCTGGTTCACCATTCAGAACTATAACATTCTTTTACCAACATTTACTTACGATTGCTGGGTTTATTTCACCATCTTTGAGTAACGTGTAGTACGAGGACCATCGCCATTCTTTGGTTGAAAATGCTGCTTTAAGAGAGGAAGGACGATGGTTATATTTATTTTTTTTATTGTGCATTGGTATTTATCGCTGTTTTCACAAACGTTCCTTATGCATAGATACGCAGCTCATGGCGCATTTACGATGAGCAAATTCTGGGAACGATTTTTTTACATTTTTGCATATTTAACCATGGGCTCCTCTTACCTGAGCCCTAAGTCATATGGGATCCTCCACCGGATGCATCATGCGTATGCCGATACGGACAAAGATCCACATTCACCTAAAAATTTCCGACATGTTTTTGCCATGATGGATTATACTGCCAAGTTTTATTCCGATATTAACCGTGAAAGGGTAAAAGTTGCTGAACGGTTCACAAAAAATCTACCCCAATGGCCAGGTATGGACAAATGGGGTCAGTCGATCCCTTCCAGATTGCTTTGGGCAGGTATCTACATCAGTTTTTTTATTCTATTCGCGAATCACTGGTGGCAGTTTTTATTTCTACCCGTAGTTATTTTAATGAGCCCCGTGCATGGAGCAGTGATCAATTGGTTTGCACATAAGTATGGATATAGAAATTTTGACGTAAAAGACACTTCCCGAAATTTATTTCCGATCGATTTTTTTATGTTGGGGGAACGATATCATAACAATCATCATAAACATGCATCCAGAATAAACTTTGGGATCAGATGGTTTGAAATAGATCCTGTATACTATATTATCCTGTTCTTAAATTGGGTAGGGATTGTAAGGATCAAAAAACTAGCTGTGGTAAGAGAGCATAATTCCACCGATCAGGAAGAATTTCCGGAAGATTAACTTTTAATTCCTTTATTCTGATTCTACAATCTCAGGAGTGCCCAACGTATCTCCATCTGTGGGTGGTATTTCTTTTGGCTGATGTGCCAGCCAAACTTTTCCTTCTTTTTTTAGTTTCAATTCTTTAAAGGAAGTATCCTTGGTACAACAAAAAGTACAGGTAGCTTCGTTACCAACGGTAACACATTTCACATCTTTTACTTCCGTAAGTCCAAAATCAGTGCCCAGGGAATTCATCATATCAAGGTTTTGTGCTGTTTCTTTGGTCGCCATGGTTTTGGCTTTATCCCAGTCTTTGTCTTTTAAGGCCTTCAGATATTCCTGTGCACACAAGGTTACCGAACTCATCGATCCTTGTATTTCCGGTTTGAGTGTTGACATTATTTTTTCTTCTAACATGGCAACGGCGGCCATCCGGGAGAGGAAATCCTTGCATTCTCCAAATTCCGATCCCCATTTTTTTTCTGCCGGAAGTTTGTCAAGATCTTCGAGGAGCTTCTCATAAAAACTGGCTTTTTCTTCGAATGTTTTTACTTCTGCCTCCGGAACTTCACCTTCTTTATACTTGGCTTTGAATTCTGCGGCTGTCTTTTCTAAAAAGGCGGCATATTCATTCGTAACGATCTCTATATCCGTGAGCCATTCGCAGGCCGTTTTTATTTCACCTACTTTAATGTCTTTCGAAGATTTTTTTCCGCCGCATGAAGCAAGGAGAAAAAGAAACCCGGCAGAAATAAAAATGATTTTTTTCATATAAATATGGCTTTTGGAGTTGGATTGTAACGTTAAATATATAAAATACCTTTATTATACTCCCTCTTTCTTTGCAGCAGGGACCCGGAAGACCTGGTGCCGAGCAAAGGGAGGCACGGAGCCCAGAGGGCGACCCTGGAGGGACCCGGCCCCCGCTCAGGCTGGCTTGGGCTTTGCGGGGATACGATCACATTAAACCGGACGAAAAAATTCAGCAACGCCTTAGCCAGCCCAGGCGGGGGAACTGCCCAAATATGACTTTGAAACAACACCTTCTCAAAATACAGCCTCACCCATAATGTCTGAAATCTAACGTCTAATTATTACCTTTGGTTACTAATTCGCAATCATGAAAAAGTTATTCTTTATTTTCATCGGCATCCTGGGAACCGGATTATTTGCCCAACGTCTTACTGATCATTTTGTGGTTACCACCAAAGGTGATACACTCTATGGTCATCTTAAATACCAGAGCAGTGAAGGAGAATTACACAACCAGATCAAAATAAAAGTAAATGATACACTTAAATATACTTTCAAAGCCAGTGAGATCGTTTATTTTGAAGAAGGGCTGAATGAGTATTATTCTTTTGTACCCGATGGACAGAAGGAACATTTTTTTATGAGGTTATGGGCCAGCGGAGAATTTTATGAATTATTTGAATGGGAAGTACCTGCTTCCATCAGCAAGAAAAAAAATCTCATTGAATACAGACCACTCCTGAGAAAAAAAGGTGATACTGAATTCATCGATCTTATTCATCATAACTGGAAAAAACAATTAGCTCACGAGTTTAAGGATTATACTGAACTCTCAACTGACATACTAAAAGGACGTTATCCGATGGATGAAATGAATCACATCATCGACCGGTATAACGAGTGGAAAGAAGATCTGAATGACGGCTTCTAAAAAAAAACCGGAGTTTAGAATTCCTATTCTGTCATCACTAATTTAAACATTCGCAGCACCCCATTGCTCATAACCTTACAAAGCACTATCTGGCTTGACGTGATGCTCATGTCTACTTTTATTTCCAATTGATCATTCGCATGGAGTTCAATCATTTGTTGACCCTGCAGATTATAAATGCCGATCTCCTGCATAGGCATCAAACTTTTAATATTGATTTCCTGCTGAACGTATATGACGGAAAGATCACTTAACGGTACATTATTTTCCAAAGCAAGTTGTGATGGACCCGGATGAATTTTATCTCTAAAGAATAACCAGATCTCCGTGGCAGAGTTTACATCATTCAACGGAAGATATAACCATTGGTGATCGGCTCCGTTTTCTCGCCATAAAATAACGGGGGCATTACAAGTATTTGCAGGGATGGTATCTACCGTAATTCCATCCGCGGCCGGATCAGGTAAATTATAAACGGTGGAATCAGCACAGCCATTATTATTTTGCCAGAAGGCGATGGTTGTGGGTACCAGTGACAACGTTGGTAAAGGTCCCGAATCATAAGGAACGGTGCCATCAGCAGTGCCATGCATATGCATTATCGGAACGGATCTTCCTGGATTACAACCTGAAATGTCGGGATCAGACATAGGCCCGGAGACCGAGGCAATGGCTGCAATTCTATTAGGCAGTGCACAAAGCATATGATAACTCATGATGCCACCCATTGAAAAACCTGTAAAGTAAACTTTCGACAGGTCGATATCATATTTTACTTTCATGGTATCAACCAGCATGGATAAAAAACCAATATCATTGGTGCTGGCGGAAAGTAATGTTCCATTATTCCAGCTTGTTTGACTGAATGCATTGAGGCTACCCTGCGGATAAACCACAATAAAACGAGCCGTATCAGCAATATAATGGAAGCCAACATTCGAAAAATTGGTCATGTTATCACCCAATCCATGCATAGCAATGATAAGTGGAACACCAGGTTCCGTAAGTGCATTAAATCCGGTAGGTAAATATTGCCGATAGGAACGCGGTGTACCACCAACATCCATGGTTTTGTTAGAGAATTGTGCAGAAATACCAAACACCGTGAAGATCAAACCTGCCATTAAAGAGAAAACTTTTTTCATGTTGAAAGGATTTTAAAAAGAGCCCTAATGTAAAAAAAAAGCCCATATTTTTTTCCTATTTTTGCCCACTTTACAAGCATAAATATGAGTCAGCACCTGAGTGAACAAGAAATGATCCGGCGGGAAAAACTGGATGAGCTAAGAAAGCTGGGTATCGATCCATATCCTGCGCCCATGTTTCCGGTGAATACCACTTCTGTTTTCATCAAGGAGTATTATAAAGGCGAAACAAATGCTGCGGAGTTTGCAGAGGTTTGTATTGCCGGCCGGCTCATGAGCTTTCGGGATATGGGCAAGGCTGCTTTTGCCGTATTGCAGGATTCCGTTGGGAAGATCCAGTTATATATTAAAAGAGATGATCTTCTGAAAGGTGAGGATGCCACCATGTATGACCAGGTTTGGAAAAAACTGATCGACCTTGGAGATATTATTGGGGTAAAGGGTTTTGTTTTCACCACAAAGGTTGGTGAGACTTCCATTCACGTAAAAGAGCTTACCCTCCTTACCAAATCACTCAAGCCATTACCTGTGGTAAAAGAAGCCGAAGGCCAGGTTTTTGATGCGGTTGTTGATCCTGAATTCAGATACCGTCAGCGATATGCAGATCTTATTATTAATTCACATGTAAAAGATGTGTTCCTAAAAAGAACACTTATGATCAATACCATTCGTAATTTTTTAAATGAGCACGGAGCCCTCGAAGTGGATACTCCCGTTTTGCAAAGTATTCCCGGAGGAGCTGCTGCTCGTCCCTTCATCACACACCACAATGCATTGGATATTCCTTTGTATTTGAGAGTAGCCAATGAACTCTATCTAAAGAGACTCATTGTAGGTGGTTTCGACTGGGTATATGAATTCAGCCGTGATTTCCGAAATGAGGGAATGGACCGTACCCATAATCCGGAATTTACGATCCTCGAATGGTATACGGCCTATAAAGATTATTTCTGGATGATGGAAATAACCGAGCAACTGCTGGAAAAAGTTGCGATGGCTTTGCATGGTACCACAGAAGTAACGGTGGGAGATCAGGTTATCAATTTTAAAGCACCCTTTAAAAGGATCACTATTTTTGAGGCAATAAAAGAACATACCAATGTGGATGTAAGTTCGATGGACGAATCACAACTTCGATCTGTATGTAAACAACTTCGTATTGAAACAGATAATACGATGGGAAGTGCAAAACTCATCGACGAAATTTTTGGTGCAAAGTGTGAAAGCAATTATGTTCAACCTACATTTATTATTGATTATCCGGTAGAGATGAGTCCATTAACCAAAAAACACCGGAGTAAACCGGGATTGGTTGAACGGTTTGAATTGATGATCAATGGAAAAGAAGTGGCGAATGCGTATACAGAGTTGAATGACCCGATCGATCAGCGGGAACGATTTGAAGAACAGGTAAAATTAATGGAACGCGGTGACCATGAAGCGATGTTCATCGATCATGATTTTTTGCGTGCCCTGGAATATGGCATGCCACCAACCTCTGGGATTGGGATCGGCATTGATCGTTTATGTATGTTCATGACTAATCAACCGAGTATTCAGGATGTATTGTTTTTCCCACAGATGCGTCCAGAAAAAACAGACGAATAATTAGGATCAGATGAAGAATCTTCTCTTTTTTCTTTTTTTCTTTTCATCAGTACTGGTTGCGCAAACACAGTTATATGATGTTATTTTAGTGGGGGTTGATGTGGGTGATATGTCGATAAGTCGTAAAGTAAGTGGCACAAAAAAAAGTTTTTTACTTGAAAGCAGCACTTCGGTGATGTTTGGTACCCGAAAGGATGTATATGTCGGTAAAATGGAATTTGATAATAATGTAATGGTCTCTTCCAGTATCGAAAATAAAAAGAACGGGAAACTCATTTTTTACACGTATGCAAACAAAGTTGGTGACAGTGGCTACAAAGTGCAAACCGAAAAAGGTTTATCAACTATTGCAGGAATGGTGACTTATTGTTGTTATGATATATTCTTCAAAGAGCCCAAGGATGGGGAAAGTTTATTTAGCGAACGATGGGGTAAATTTGGCACCCTAAAGAAATTGGAGGATCATCAATATAAACTGGTCATTGCCGGAGGTGAGGACTATACCTATCATTTCGAGAATGGGAAAATGAGCAAAATGGAAGTGCCCACTTTTTTAGGGAAATGTAAATTCGTTTTAAAATAAATTTTTTTAATTGCACCTGTACCGGGCTTCCCAATGGATCGGGCGCTATATCTTTTCCAAACCAAACAGAGCCTGTAGGGGGCGAAATTTTACGTACCTTTACCCCGTGATTGAAATTGAAGACAAGGTTTTATCCCGCGATATTTTTGAAAAAAAATTCGTTTGTGATCTTACGGCCTGCAAAGGGGCCTGTTGTGTGGAAGGAAGCAGCGGTGCTCCGCTCGACGAAGAGGAGATCCATATTCTTGAAAAAATTTATGAGGATGTTAAGCCCTTTCTTACGCCGAAAGGAATTAAAGCGATTGAAAAGCAGGGCCATTGGATCATTGATTCTGATGGTGACTATGTAACCCCCTTGGTTAGTAAGGATAAAGAATGTGCTTATACCATCTTTGAAAATGGGATGGCCTTTTGTGGTATTGAAAAAGCATTTAAAGCCGGTGTGATTGATTATCGTAAACCGATCTCATGTCATTTATATCCAATCCGTGCAAAAAAATATTCAAAACTTGAAACGCTTAACTACGATGTATGGCATCTTTGTAAACCCGCCTGTGCCTGTGGAGAAAAATTGCAGGTTCCGGTTTATAAATTCCTGAAGGAGGCATTGATCAGAAAGTATGGTGAGGAATTTTATAAAATGGTGGAAGCTGCTGCGGAAGAGGTTCAGAGGATGAAGGAGGATTAGCCCCGTATTAATCGTAAATCCAAAATCGCAAATCGTAAATTATTTTTGGATATCCCATTCCAGTATATAGTCAAAATTGGGTTTGATATCAATATTCTGTGGGAAATATACCACTTTTTCAGGCTGACGTTTTTCAGCATAGTTTCCAGTATCCCATTTCCTATTGTTATTAACATCGTAAATTAAACGGATGCGATAGCTACCCTGACGTAGGTTTTTAAATTCGACTACTGTACTATCGCTCCACTGAATGATTTTTTCCTCGAGAATAACATCTTTGGCATCGAGAATTTGGAGGATAGCTCCTCCGCTAAATTCAGGATTCTTAATA
>JANWKQ010000095.1 GCA_025451295.1 Flavobacteriales bacterium
CCCGGTAGGAAGGGTAGGAGAGCATCAGGAATTGGCGAACCTGGCGGCTTATTTGATGAGCGATTATTCTGCCTATGTAAACGGAGATGTGATTACAATTGATGGTGGAGAATGGATGCAGAATGGCGGAGAATTTACCTGGGTAGGTAATATGATCCCAAAAGAAATGTGGGATATGGTAGAAGCCATGATCAAGGGAAAAACCAAAGATTAATGAAAGCCTGGCTCGACATTAAAGAATATCCGTTTCGGGCCAATTACTTCGAAGTAAGCGGGCATCGGATGCATTATATAGAGGAGGGAAACGGCGAACCAGTTTTATTTGTACATGGTACTCCTTCCTGGAGTTTTGATTTTCGCTCGATCATTAAACAATTAAGTTCAACAAATCGCTGTATAGCGGTTGATCATATAGGATTTGGATTGTCTGACAAACCAGAAGTGTATGATTATTCAACCATCAATCATAGTAGGACGCTGGGAAAATTTGTGATGGAGAAGAATCTGCAAAACATCACACTGGTGGTTCACGATTTTGGTGGACCCATAGGACTCAACTTTGCGATTCATCATCCGGAGCGGATTAAAAATCTTGTCATTCTCAATTCATGGCTGTGGAGTAGCAAAACCGATCCTGAGTTTGAGAAATTTGCGAAAGTTTTGAAGAGTCCATTGTTGCCTTTTTTATACCGGTATCTGAATTTCTCCCCCAGGTTTATTTTGCCAAAATCGTTTGGTGACCATAAAATTCCGGGGAGGCTGTTGAAACAATATACGAAGCCGTTTGCAAACAAATCAGAAAGGAATGGTGCCCTTGCATTTGCCCAATCATTGTTGAATGATCAGGATTGGTTTGAAGAACTTTGGAATAAACGTCAATCCATTTCCGACAAACCGACATTATTTATATGGGGAATGAAGGATCCCGTGATCAAACCTCATAACCTGGATAAATTTGTTTCCGGATTTCAGAATTCAATGATAAAAAAAATTGAAACCAGCGGACATTTCCCACAGGAAGAGACACCTGAAAAGGTTACTGAATATATGGTTGAATTTCTGAAATAATTTTTTTTAGACAACTAGGCAATCTTAAATTTCAGGATCAAAGGATAAGAACTCTTATCATTATCACTATCGGAATCCGATTTATCAATATAAATTTCTACTACCACTTTGTTATTGCTTTGTAAAGAAGAGAATAGACCGGTATTATCCCCAAATGAAAGGGTTAGGGTCGTTCTGTATTTATATAAACGATAATCATCCAGGTCATGGCAGTGAAAAACAAAACCCAGCGGCCCCAGTGCTTTCTTCAATACAAATGACATGTCCTTGTATTTATTGTACAGTTCAGTTGTCACCTTTCCGTTTCCTGATGACATATGATCAAAAGTAGCCTGCGCATAACGATATGGGCTAAGGGTCTTAAAAAAGGGGTCTTGTATAATCGTTTCGATGGCTCCCGGAAATTTGACGCTTGAATAATAAGTCCAGATTGTTTCACCATCGGATTCGTAGGATTCTTTTTTAGTGCCCATAAAATTGGAGAAATCATTATTTCTCAATTCACTTACGAAGTTGAGTGCCGCATCAGAGATATCCTGATCCGTTGGAGTACCGGATTGGGAATTTCCATTGGTCTGAAGAGTCAGGCTAACTGTTCCTGAAGTATTGGATTGTACATTCTTTAAATATTCACCGGTTTGTTGGGCGAATTCTTTGTTGGGTACATAAAGACTTACCATGCTAACGTCAGTCTTCTCATTCGATTGGTTTGTTTTGGAGAAAGTTACATTGGTTTTGGTCGCGATGGTAAGGATACCAGCGGCCCCACTATATTTACCCTTGGTGTCATCCATCACCATATAATAAGCTTCATAAGTATTTAATTGATTAAAGTCAATATTATCTAAAGAGATCGTATAAGAATCACCATAGTCGGCATAAGTCAATACTTTTCCATTCAGCTGATAAAAATGTCCTGATCCGAATCCACTTCCAAGCCCGATGTAAAAATCAGCGGTACTATTGTCTTTAAGCATGGCTTCAATATCGGATTGATAGTTTTGGGCTGAAAGAACCATTCCGTGAAAGAGCAGAGCAGTTGCAAAAATCATTTGTTTCATGGCTGTTAAGTTTTGGTTGATGATCGCAATACAAGTTTACGACCAAATGAGGGGTGAATACATACCTATTTGTAGGTAATATCTGGTAGAATTTCTTATCTTTAAACTCAAACTAATAGCTGAATGAAAAAAATATTTTTTGTGCTATTTCTTCAGATTCCCGTGGTGGTATCCGGGCAATATACTAGTCTCATAGATTATGGCGAGGATCTTGCGTCGAAAGGGAACTATAAGAAGGCCATTGTAATGTACCAAAAGGCTTTAGGAGAGGGTCTATCCAGATATGAAACTTCTCTGGTCTATTATCGATTGGGATACTGTTATGCTGATATACTTGATTTTGATAAGGCAGTCAATAGCTTTGTTCTCTCCTATAAATTTGATAAAAAAGATAAAGAAATTCTATACATAATCTCAAGGTTATTGCATAGAATTGGTCAATTTGATGAGGCTTACAGTTATTTAAAAAAATATAGAAATTCCGGGGGAGATAAAATTAAATCAGAGTTCCATCAACAATCACTTGACTTTACTGTTAAATGTTCGAACGAACCACAGACTAATCAGGTAAGGAGAAATGATGAACTCAGTTCACCATTTTATGATTTTTCACCCTGTCTTCTTGATAATTCTACGATGATATTTACCTCTTCCAGGCGATTCAAGGATAGCGTTGAGGCAGTGGGTAGATGGACGAATATTTTCTTTGCCCATAAGGAAGATAAAAAATGGTCGATCCCTGTTCCTGTTGACACTTCTATCAATAAGGGGAACAACGCCGGAGTAACGACCATTGATAACCTGCGGAAGGTTATATTCTTTTCGAAGTGTAAGGATTACGAATGTGCAATCTATTATTCGTTTTTACAAGGCGATTTGCTTGGTGAAGCGATAAGGATCAATTTTGATCTTCCTCCTCAACAGGATCGGGTCATTTGTCATCCTTCTTTTTCAAATAGCCTGAATATTTTATTTTTTTCCGCTACACTGGAGGGGGGATATGGTGGTGCGGACATTTGGATGTCAAAATATGATCCTATCATGGATTCCTGGAGTAAACCAGAAAATCCTGGTTCGGGAATAAACACAGCAGGTAACGAACTATTTCCATTTATTAATGAGGATGGGACGTTATATTATTCTTCGGATGGAGGAATTACATTGGGAGGATTGGATATTATGCGGGCTCCTATGGTTGAACAATTGGAATGGAAGAGTGGAGAAAATATGAAACCACCAATCAACTCCGCCGGCGATGACTTTGGCATTGTGTTTGAGTCGCCCAGTACGGGTTACTTTTCTTCAGATAGGGTAGGTAGCCTTGGCAGGGATGATATTTATGAATTTACTTTGAAGGATCAGGTTGTTAATGAAGCGGAGGTTGATACCAATACAGCACATAACGACCAGTATGATTTTCAAACGATCTATCATCTCTTTAATAAGGAGGATTGTGACATGAATGGAGACAAGCTATCGGTGGGTAGCATTAAACTTTATCCTAACCCAAACGATGGAAACTTTACGTTGGAGTTTAATTCCAATAAAGAGGTACAACTCAATCTCCGGATCCATAATAATTTCGGCCAGTTGATCAGTAACGAAACCCTATCTGCTTCTCAAGCTGTTTCCGTTAAACGATTCGATATTCATTCATTTCCGGCTGGAATTTACTATTTACAAATCCTGTATGGATGTGAGGTTTTACACGTTGAAAAAATTATTAAAAATTAGATGCTATGAGAATCTTCTTGTTTGCCCTCACTTTTCTGAGCCTCCATATTGGGTTTTCTCAGACTACTGTTGCTGATAGCACCGCCAAAGCCGAAATTGACCGGCTATATAATATGGTGATGGAAGGCAAAAGTTTTAGCCTGGTAGCCAAAATCTATTCAGAGGATCAAGCGTCGGCAAGCAGAGGTGGTTTGTATGACTGGACAGAACGAGGAACCTTTGATGTGGCTTTTGAAGCGATCGTATATAAATTAACCATCAATGAAATTTCAAAACCTTTTAAAACCCAATATGGATATCATATTGTGCAGGTTGTGGAAAGAGAAGAAAACAGGATCATGTTGAGACAAATCATGATCGTTCCGAAAATAGAAAGGTGATTGAAATTTTGAATGAACCCACTATGAAAAAATCAATTTACCCCATTTTTGTTTTGATTTTTAGCATGTCATTTTCTATTTCAGCCCAAAAAACGGATCTTCAAAAATCGTTTTTGAAAGGTAAAGTAAAATCATTGGAAGAAACAGAATGGCGTGTAAAAGAAGACAATGGGTCCATTAACAAACAAGAGGCAACCACCCGGACGATCGAACTTTTTAATGAAAAAGGGTATAAAACAGACCATATTTATTTCAATGATTTTACCAGTGATTTTAGATTCGGTGGAAAGCTGGCATATTCATATAATGATTATGATCAACTAGTTGAATCGAAACAGTATGGAAAAGACAGCTTGCTACAGAGTACAGAGCACTACTATTATAATGACAAAGGTTGGCTAATCGAAGTGAAGTATTTTTTCCCTGATACAGTTCAATCCGGTTCTTTGCTTTGTCTGTATGATTCTAATGGAAATAAAGTTGAGACAAAGTCGTATGGCAAAAAATTGGGAACAGAACCGTGGATGAGAGAAACCTATAAATATGATGAATTGGGAAACAAGACCGAGTATTGCAGTTATGAAGCAGGAAGGCTGAGCGCTAAGGTGAGCTATACTTATACAAGTGATGGATTTAAAAAAGAACGAATTGGATATAGTACCGTCAATAAGCCTGAATCAAGACGAATACAAACCTACAATTCGGATGGAAATATAATTGAAGAGAGTTATGGTATGCCCGAATTGATCTGGACCCGGACCTATCATTATTTGTTTGATGAACGTGGTAACTGGATAACCAGGGTTACGGAGATTGAGGGCCTCGCTATTTTTTTATGTGAAAGAGAGATCGGATATTTTGAATGAGCCGTTTAGTAATTATCGTTTCAAATAATACGTGTAACCAATAATAAGCGAAACAGAATGTACATTGGCACTGATGGTTTGATCTCGACCTCCCTGGAGAATAAAGTACTCTTTATCGCTGTTCACCACCACCATTGGATCGGATAAATTAATGGCCTGACGACGAAGCCCCGTTGCCCCAACCCCATAGTTAATACCGAAAGTAATATCACTATGTCCTTTTTTATAGGTAATACCAGAACTAAAGTGCATGTAGTGATTATAATTCTGATTAATTCGATTCGAGATAAGGTCATTACTTTTGACTGCCTCGATCCCATTATTCCAATCCGTACGGGCACCAAAATAAAAAGTAGTTTTTTTACTGATGCGTTGCTCAAAACCCAAAGCAAAATTAAGCACGGGTGAATTCGCAGCATTCAATTGCATAAACGGTTTATCATATACAACATTGTTATATTGATCCATGGGTCGAATATAAACCGGATCATTACTTCTGGCAACGTTATACAATGGAACCTGATAAAAATATTCGGTGGTAAAAGTAACTTTGGTATTGGTTTTTGGAAAATCGTATTCCATACCAATAGCAATGCTGAACGGGCTTCGCAAAGTAGTGGCTAAGTTGGTTTTGTCATCAGAAATAAGCCAGCTTGGATGACGGCCAATGGCAACTGTATCAGAAATAAACCGATCCTGATTATTATACTCCAGGGTTTGTCCTATCCTGGTAAAACCGAAAAGTGAAATGTTAGGTGTGGTAAAAGTAAGACCTAACTTAAATTTCTCCCAGTTGAATTGAAAACCAAGCTTCCAGACTAAACCAAAATGGTCGACATTATAATGTTCATTGCTGTAAAATTTGGCCAGGTAGGTAGAATCCGGATCAGGATTAGTTACATCAGCTGTAGAAAAAGTGCTTCTGGCCCCATCCATGTGTGAATAAGTAGCAAAGGTGGTGAGTCCAACAGCAAACCGGGGGGTAAATTTATAGGCGAAAGAAAAACCTCCCCATTGTGAGATAGAACTTAACTCATAATCAAAGGTGGCGTAATAATATTGACTATCGGGATGATTAGGGATGATATCATAATATCCGCGGTTATCCGCATGCATTTTCACTTCATTCCGGGTTCTGGTGAGAAGTCCATACGCAAATTTCAATTTCGGTATGAATTTGAATTTAACCAAACCCGAAATAAATTGAGGATAAACGAGAATCTTTAAAGAAGTAAGATCAATATCTCTGCCAGCCCCGTTTTTGAGCTGCATATAATCCATACCATAAGCATTCGCTGATACGTTCAAATGGGCGCTGTCGATATAGGCAATACCACCGGGGTTATAATAGAGAGCCGAATTGTCCTGAACTCCACCTACAACGGCACCTCCCATCAGGGAAGATCGTGAACCGTATTGTTGTGACCAATAGTTATTCTGTGAAATTACAGGATGAACAAGGAAACATAAACAGGTAAGGATGGCTAAAAACTTCAACTTCATTTAATGCAGACTAGTGAGACTCTTACAAATTTAAGGAATTTGGATTAGATTATCAATATCCCGAAGTACGAACTTATACGAACCCACGAATAGACTCGGTTCGTATAAGTTCATACTTAGGGTCTTCTAGATCTTATGCATTAGATCTTCCTGATTGATCGGGATCAGGTTCACGTTAAACTTTTTAATGATCAGGTTCATGATGATATCATTATTCAACTTCTTCACCATTCTTGCAGTGTCCTCCTCATGATAACCCATCACCATCCAATCAGCGAGACCTAAATGTACAACGGCATAATAAAAACCGGTGATCACGTAGGGTCCAAAAGGTGTACCCGGAATATCAAATGCTGAACCGGAAAAATTAAAAATAGTATTTGGCAAATAATCTTCCTGGCTTTCCATATTTTTTAGATGTAGGTAGTAGTCGGCCGCCAGACTCCGGCTTCTCATCCATGGATCGGTTAAACAAAACAAACCAGCCAAAGGTTTTTGTTTTTCAGATTGCTTAATGAGGATATCCTCTTTTGACCGTTCATTGATACTATGCTCATGCAAATACGTTTGTACATCATACCAAAATGGAACATGGGGCTGACCTCCGTCAGTACGTATATAATTGTGAATAGAGTAATCGTTGATGGCAGCCGTAATTTCAATGTTTAACCGTTTCAGTTCCGGATCTTTTTCGATGATTTTGTTGAGAATGGTGCGCTGTTTTCGGGGATGCGCCCTTAAATTGTCGATACTGCTGATCCAGTCACCAGCGAGGTAACCGTCATATGCATAATATTCCTTCAAAAGAAGACGTAACTCTTCTTCGGTATCCACGATCTCGAGCTTGCCATTCAGGTGAAGTTCGGGTTTTTCCTCAAGGATCATCTTCTCAATCTCGATGGCCACTTCGGTGGCATGAAGCATACCACAGTTGAGGGGAGAATCCTTGACGATACTGAGATCGTAAATATGATCAGCCGGGCCACCTTTGGAGTCACGTGTAAGATGTCCATGTGACAAAATGTGAACATAGAAATAAATATCCTTGAGTCCGTAGTCGGATTCACGCATGGTATTTTCGATGATCCGCTTGATATCACCTACTACATCAGGGGTTAAAAAGCTACCGGCTGCCCGGATCGTATGAAATTCACAAAAGATCTTTTTCTCATCCCGGTAACGCTCAATGGTATGTTGGATCGCATCCAGGTGTACCTGGCTAAAGTCGCGGGCATCGGCACAGCCCACCATAATATGTACATGATGTTCTTTTAAAAACATAGGGGAGAAATTTTGTTTTCAGGGCTAAATATAATATATTATGAAAGCAATCATGACAAATTTTTTGGAATTATTGCAACCCAAACAAAACGATCCTTATTAAACCAACATGTCTATGAAAGAAGAATTTCTTCAGTATATCTGGCAGTCTTCCTTATACCGGAAGGAGGATTTGAGAACTTTCGACGGTCAACCGATCCAGGTCATCAGACCCGGACAACTCAACCGGGATGCAGGCCCTGATTTTTTTAATTCAAAGCTCATGATAGGCGATACAACCTGGGCAGGAAATGTGGAAGTCCATTTAAATTCTTCGGAATGGATGCAACATGGTCATCAATTTGATGCAGCCTATAACAATGTGGTCTTACATGTAGTATATGAACACGATGAAGACATTGTGAACCAAATGGGTAAATCAATTCCTACACTTGAACTCCGGTCGCTGATACCATCCTCTGTGATCTCGAGATACCATAGTTTATCTATTGGGAAAAACTGGGTGGCCTGTGAGCATTTATTGCCGGATCTTGAGCAGGAAAAAGTGATCCCTTTTATACATCGGCTCCTGATTGAAAGGCTGGAGGATAAGGTAAGATACATTCAACAGGATTTGATTCTCAATAAAAATAACTGGGAGCAAACTTTCTATGAATACCTGGCCAGGAATTTCGGTTTCAAAACCAATGCACTACCATTTCATGTGATGGCAAAAAATTTGCCACTGCAGATCCTGGCCAAACATAAACAGAATCTTCTACAGCTGGAGGCCATTTTATTTGGACAAGCCGGATTGCTGAATCAATCTTTCGAGGAAGAATATCCGGAACGGCTCCGGAAAGAATATGGTTATCTCAGAAAAGCCTATCAATTGGAGCCTGTGAATGAGAGCCTTTGGAAATTTGCTACCATGCGGCCCGCGAATTTCCCAACGATCCGGATTGCACAGTTTGCACAGCTCATCCACCATTCCAGTTCTTTGTTTTCACGTTGCATGGAGATCAGATCAATCAAGGAGCTGAGAAATCTGTTCAATGTTTCACTTCAGGATTATTGGGAGTCGCATTATAATTTTGATCAATCCTCGGTACCAAAAGAAAAAAAACTCGGGCACTCATCCATCGATAATATATTTATCAACACCATTGCACCCTTTATGTTTGCTTATGGTAAAGAAAAGCTGAATGAGATCCTTGCTCAGAGAAGTATTGAAATGATGGAAAAACTGGCTCCGGAGGTAAACGGAACCATAAAAAATTGGGGAAAGTTGGGCTTTCAGATTGGGAATGCCTTTCAATCTCAGGCGTTTATTCAGTTAAAAAATATGTATTGCACTCCTAAAAAATGCTTATCTTGCGGTATAGGAAACCAATTACTAAAAACATGATCCATTCTATCATCCATTTCTTCGAAAAGATCGCTTTTGGAGTTTGTGAGTGGTGGGGAAGAAAGCTGGGGATTGAGCCTGCCAAAATGCGGTTATATTTTATTTATTGTGCTTGCGCTACACTCGGGTCTTTTTTGTTGCCATATTTAATGATGGCCATGGTACTCAAGATCAGGAATTATTTCAGACCTAAACGAAAAAGCGTCTGGGACCTTTAATCCCGCCCGACAACTTCAGGCCTTATGAAGAATTTTTTCAGAAATTATTTTTCATTCAACCAGATCGAGCTTAAAGGCATCCGTGTATTGCTGATCATTCTCTGTGTTTTGATTGTTGTCTATTTTATAACCCCATTATTGCTTCATAAAAACGAAAAATTCGATTTTTCGAAATACAAGACTGAAGTGGATTCGTTTATGGCAACTGCGGTTGTTGATACCAGTTTTGAGGATGATGGAAATAACAACTATAAAAAATATTCTAAATCCAACTATAAGGACTTTGTAGACGAAAATGACAATGTTGTCATGAAACCATTTGACCCAAATGGATTACCGGTGGAAATATGGATCAAGATGGGACTTTCCGAAAAGCAGGCACAAACAATTAAAAACTATGAGGCCAAAGGTGGAAGATTCAAAACGAAGGAAGATGTGAAGAAGCAATTTGTGATCTCTGATGATTTTTATAAAAAGATAGAACCTTATATCATTTTTGCTGAGATCAACGATGAAGTGAATTCCGAACATACGCCATTGAGTATTGATGTGAATCATGCCACAAAGGAAGATTTTATGTTATTGAATGGGGTAAAGGATTATTTGGCGGATGGAATTGTAAAATATCGGGAAAGACTGGGCGGCTTCAACAATATAGGACAGTTGAAAGAAGTAAAATATTTGAGTGAAAGAATTTATAGTGATATTCAGGCACATTGTTTTATTTCTGCCTACTCAGTGCATAAAATCAACATCAACCTTGCAGAATGGACTGATTTTGCAAAACATCCATATCTGGGCGGAGAGGTGGCAACGAAGATCATTGACTATCGAAAAAAACATGGCATCTTTAAAAATGCAGATGATTTTAAGAGATCGGGTTTGGTGGATGAAACAGTATATGTTAAACTTGTTCCGTATTTAAGTTTTAGTCACTAACACATGGTCACTTTTAAATTATCCTCCATCATTCGCGATGTTCCCAATTTTCCCAAACCGGAGATCTTGTTTAAAGACATTACACCCTTATATGCTGATCCGGGAACTTTAAAGGAATGTGTGGATGAAATGGTGAACAGGTTCAGGGATTTAAAGCTGGATGCGATTGCCGGGATTGAGGCCCGCGGATTTTTAACAGGTGTATTGATAGCTCAGGCTCTGCAGCTTCCTTTTATACCGATCCGTAAAGCGGGTAAGCTTCCAGCCGATAAAATATCCACATCTTATGAACTGGAATATGGGACAGCGTCGATAGAAATGCATAGAGACAGTACCCGTCCTGGTATGCAGGTACTTATTCATGATGATGTACTTGCAACCGGTGGCTCTGCGCTGGCTGCGGCCCGTTTAATCAAGGAATCCGGGGCCCAGGTAGCAGGGTTTTCTTTCCTGGTTGACCTTGCCTTTCTTGGAGGGACCCCAAAATTGGAGGCTTTTGGAAAACCGGTACATAGTTTAATCAGTTTTTAGGCATATATTAGCAACCGAAATTTAACCTAACATTCGCTTTCTGCATGCATAGTGAAACAGTATTAACAGAAAAAATTATGGATTTCTCTTTAAGTGAAAATCAACAAATGATCGCCAAAATGATCAGGGACTTTGGCGAAAAGGAGATCAAACCCAATGTTTTCAAATGGGACCATGAAGAATATTTTCCGGTGGAGACGATGAAGAAACTTGGTGAAATGGGCATGCTTGGAATTTTTGTTCCGGAGGAATATGGAGGAAGCGGATTTGGTTATGCTGAATATGTAACTGCATTAACAGAACTTGGAAAATTCTGTGGAGGTGTTTGTTTATCCGTGGCTGCCCATAATTCTTTATGCACGGGTCATATTTATTATCATGGCAGTGAAGAACAAAAGAGAAAATATTTGCCTAAACTTTGCAGTGGGGAATGGATTGGTGCCTGGGGATTAACAGAAGCCAATACAGGATCCGATGCGATGCGTATGAAGTGCACTGCAAAGAAAGAAGGAAATGAATGGGTGATCAATGGAACAAAGAACTGGATTACGCATGGATTGTCTGGTGACGTAGCGGTTGTGTTGATCCGTACCGGCGATTTGCTCGATTCAAATGGTATTACCGCTTTTATTATTGAAAAAGGTACACCTGGATTTTCTGCGGTAAAAATAAAAGACAAATTAGGGGTTCGTGCCAGTGAAACAGCCGAACTTATTTTTGATAATGTCCGTATCCCGGATGCCAATGTGATAGGTGAGGTAGGTCAGGGATTTAAACAGGCAATGAAAGTATTGGATGGGGGGCGTATTTCGATCGCTTCTGTTTCTTTGGGTATTGCCAAAGGTGCTTTTGAAGCTTCTTTAAAATATGCGAAGGAAAGAGAACAGTTTGGTAAACCTATTGCTGAATTTCAGGCAATTGCTTTTAAATTGGCGGATATGGCAACGGAAATAGAAGCAGCCGAATTATTAACGATGAGGGCTGCGGATTTAAAAGACCGTGGAGAAAAAATGACAAAAGAAAGTGCTTTTGCAAAATATTATGCGTCGGAAGTTTCGGTAAAATGTGGTAATGAAGCGGTGCAGATCATGGGTGGATACGGATATACGAAAGAATTCCCGGCTGAAAAATATCTTCGCGATGCGAAGTTGATGACAATAGGTGAAGGCACTTCCGAAATCCAGAAACTAGTAATTGCGAGAAGTATATTATCCTAACTTAACCACGTAGTGAAGGGGGAATGAATTTTGGCCCTTTTATTGCATTTGAAAATTGAAACCAATCGATTCATGAAGCGCAGATCCTTTATTAAAGCCACTGGACTAGCCGCTGTAGGCACAGCGATCACTCCAAACAACCTGTTAGCAAACAATTTCCCCAAGAAAAAACCCTTTACCATTATCCTCGGAAGTGGATTTTCGGGATTGGGGGCAGCCAAACAACTCAAGGAAGCAGGATATGATTATGTAATCCTCGAAGCCCGGAAAAGAACCGGGGGCAGAGTATTCACCTATAATATGAACGGGCTTACCTGTGAATTGGGTGCTGAGTGGATCGGAAAAAGTCATACCGAACTTCAAAAACTCAATAATGATTCACAACTTACCATGCTGGATCATACTTTTGAGACCCGCTTATATTTTGACGAAAAATATATGGAACCGAGCGAATGGTCATACGATGAAACGATCAATAAGTTCAAAGCCTCTCTGGAGCTTATGAAAGCCGGGACCACCAAAACACTTGCCCCTTTGGATAAACTTGACTACTGGAGGTACCTTCAGCAGATCGGCATGTCAGAAAAAAACATTGAACTCCGGGAATTGATCGACAGTACTGATTTTGGAGAAAGTATCCGGCATGTATCCGCCTATGTTGCCTTAGGAGAATATGCTTTTTCATCAGAGAAAAATGAAATGGATTATTGGACCAGAGGTGGCAATACCAATATGATCAATGAACTTGTAAAAAATGCTGGTGAGGATAAGATCAAACTGGAACATCAGGTAACGGTTGTAAGCCAGAACAAGAAAAAAATAAAAGTGACCTGTTCAAACGGAGCAACTTTCGAAGGTGACCGGGTTATTTGTTGTCTGCCCACCTTTGCAATGTCAAAAATAAAATGGGAGCCAGGTTTCAGTTCTTCCAAAAGAGATGCATTGGATCAATTACAATATTGCAGAATCGTTAAAACATCCATGTTGTTTTCGGAAAGATTCTGGAAAGACGAATCGTTCGATATGATGACTGATACCCTAGGGCATTATTTTTTCCATTCAAGTAAATTGCAGGAAAGCCAACAGGGAATTCTTACTTCCTACGCCATCGGCGATAAAGCATATGTGCTGTCAAAGATGCCCAAGGAGAAAAAAATGAAAGAACTGGCGCATTGTCTGCAACCCATATTTGGTGATGTAAAACCAATGATGAATGATCTCATCAGCTATTATTGGGGAAGTGATGTTCATACCCAGGGAGCTTATGCCATTTATGATACTTCACAATGGTTTGGGCAGAGAAGTGAACTCATCGAAAAATCCGGGAATATTTATTTTGCCGGTGAACACTTAGCCGAGTGGCAGGGATTCATGGAAGGTGCTTTTGTATCCGGAATGGATGCTGCAAAGGCGGTGATCAAGTCATAACCAATTTACGATTTTTGATTTTCGAATGACGATTAATACCGCTGACGCTGCCTATTCTTGTTACCTTTTTTGAATGCTGTAGTATAGTTAAGGATGTATTAATCGTAAATCCAAAATCAATTTGAAACTACTTTCAACCCAATGATCGATCCGATCAACGTGGCAATAAAAAATATTCTCCAGAAGGTGGCAGGCTCTTTAAAAAAGAACACCCCGATCAATACAGTTCCTACAGCTCCAATACCTGTCCATACAGCATAGGCCGTTCCCATCGGCAGTTGTTGACTCGCTTTATATAATAGATACATGCTGATCGCAAGACTTATAAAAAAACCAGCAATCCAAATAATAGATGTATTACCAGAAGTTTCTTTTGCTTTTCCTAAACAAGTTGTAAATCCAACCTCAAATAATCCGGCGATAATAAGAATGATCCAATTCATTCTACAAAGCTAAACATCATCGTTCAGGTACATGTACAAAATCGCCCAAAATTTGTATTGGCGACATTAAAAATAAATATAAATAACTGATATATAGATAGATGTAGCTATATTCCAGAAAATACAAGTTTGGCAATATGCAACGGTCGTGGATATATTTGCGTTAGTCAAATACAAACAATCAAGTTTCTCTCATGAAAAAAAGAATTGCAGTTATCGTTTTCACAATTGGAAGTCTCGGATTATTCAGCTTTGTAATGATCGCAAAAAATGGTAAAGCTGGTTATACAGGATCACCGGGTGAAAATGCTTGTAATAATTGTCATAACTCATATGCATTGAATTCGGGTTCGGGAAGTATTTCATTCAGCTCGAATATTCCGGCAGATAGTTATACCCCTGATAGTGTTTATCAGATCAAGGTGGTGGTTCGTAAACCTGGTGTAAGCTTATTTGGTTTTGGCCTCGAAGCGTTGAAATCAGGAAACACGAATGCAGGTACATTTACGGTGACCGATGTAGTGCATACCCAACAGCTAACTGCAGTAAATGGAAGAAAAAACATGACCCATAAACTAAATGGAGGCGCATCCACCGATTCAGCTGTATTTACTTTTAACTGGAAGGCACCTTCTACCAATGTAGGGAATATTACTTTCTATTATAGTGGAGTATGTGCCAACGGAAATAATGCCAATACCTTTGATTATGTATATAAAGGTTCACATGTAGTATCTTCAACCAGTACCGTTGGATTTGAAGAAGTAAAACAACCTTATGCTGACTTGGAAGTAAGACCTTTTCCTGCAGGTGGTTTTGTGGATGTTCATTTTTTACTGGAAGAGGAAGCGGATATTCTGATCAATCTGATCACGATCGATGGAAAAATGGTAAAAACAGAAGTGATGAAAAACCAATTCCCAGGCGAAAAATCGTATACGATCTATACTTCTGGGTTAAACGCAGGTATCTATATATTGCAGGCTCAGATCAATGGTGTTGCAGTTTCAAGAAAGTTTATGCTGATGCAATAATTTTTTAATTGTTATTAAAAAAAATCCGGTCCGGCTTAGCCGGGACCGGATTTTTTCTTTCATTTAGCAGCAGCCGCAACCACCACACCATGGGCAGCAGCAACAACCTACAGCTACAGCAGCAACGGCTGCAGATAGCCCAACAATTAATTTTATCATCTTGATTATTTTTTTAGTTTATAATTATTTGAATGAAAATAAATTCAAACAACTTCCGGCGGATGCCATGAATCGGATAAATAATTAGATACCGGTTTTTCATCGGCCGGTATTTGCAAGTTTGTTTCCGAACTAAAATTTCTGAACTGTATTGAAAATGTAGAAGCACAGCAGGGCATGCAACAATTGCAGCAACAAACACCAAATGGACAGGCATCATCAGCCGGTGCTTTTTCTTTTTCAGTTTCACAACATACCACATCACAAAGATTGATCTGATTAATGGCCGGAACTGCGGACATTAATCCAAGACTTAGCAAAAGGATGATGGCACTTTGTTTCATCTGTTACGAATGTATGAAATAATCAGGCCGTTGAATTGTTTCAATCGGGAAAATAACATTTATTTAGAGTTTCTGTCAAAGTGGGTTGATCACTCTATGATGATGAGTTTTTTGGTCCAGCGATTGTGATCATTATCCGTGATGACAATAAAATAGGATCCGGATGTTAAATGGCTGAGGTTAAATTTTATTTTGTTGCCGGCCGCTTTGATCTTAGATATTTTTCCGCTGGTTAGGTCAAATAGTTCAATTGAAACCTCTCCGGGGTCATTGTCAAATTCGAGATTTACATCCGTTGCAGCCGGATTTGGAAAGACCCTTAAACCATCATCCGGTTCCGAAGGAGGAATTCCGATATGATAGGTGTCACAATGACAATTGCCGATATAGCCATACAGTTGATTGCCATATTCATGGAAGCATCTTAAAGAATAACTTATGGATCCCGTCCATTTCCATTCGAACCAGCCCGTTGTACTTCCTATTCCTTCTATCCAGGTTTCCCCGTTGTGTGCTTGAAAATTGATCTGACGCCGGTAACTTCCCTGGATCAGTATACTATCCACAGAGGTTACGGGATAGCACCCTGTTCCAAAATAGTCAAAGCAAAAAGTATCCCCACTGTCAAGGGCGAAGTCATAATAAAGTATATCCAGGGAATCACCAGCCATTCTTACCCATACTTTTTTGATGGTATCCTCCCTTACCGCCGCCACATAGGTGGCAGTTGATAGATTAAAGTCAACAGCACCAGAATTATTTCTATACAGTTTATTGTATTGTGATGCTGCAATCAATGTATCTCCGGATAATCCATAATGTATGGTAATGCAAGCGTCTGGTATTGGAGGTAAAACCCAGGCATTATATGAGTATGTCTCACAACTCCATTTAGCACTGTCCGTAGGAAAAGGATTATAGGTTTGCCCGTTTAAGTTATATGAAACAAAACACAGGTTCCACACAATAAATATTTTAATGAGTTTTCTCATAAGGGTCGGGGTATATATGCCGGTTGGTTATAGAACTTTTTAAAAAGGCCGACATATTCCTATGCCGACCTTTTATTTCAGGGTTGGTTATTGTGCAAGCAAACTAATACCTGATCGTCTTTTCGGTATGATTAAATTGGTCATTATATAATCGAATAAAATAAATTCCATCTGGCAGGTCAGAAATATTCACAGGAATATTCAAAGTGCCGGGACCTATTTTTCGACTGAAGATAATTTCTCCCAAACCGTTGAAAATTTCGAGGGTTGATTCTTTCCCTGGCTCATTCAGATGAATGTTAAAGTTTCCCTCATGTGGATTTGGATAAATATTAAAAAGATCCGCTTCACTATTGCCGATTCCCGATCCGCATGGATCCAATATTACGGTAACCGTATCGTAGCTAAAACAGCCATCTAGTTTTAAAACCATTACTGTAATCGTGGTAGTATCTGAACTCATACTCGCAGTATCCACATTTAAAGTTTGTGTAGTAGCTCCACCGGGTGACCATGCATACGAAGCATATCCTGCACCTGCATCCAATACCAGGTTATCACTATAGCAAACGGTGGTATCATTTCCAAGGCTGTTTATATTAAGAGGCGAAACAGAGATCCAGGTTTGATTAGAAGTATCAACTCCAAAAGGATTGGTAACAATAATTGAATAACCGCCGGAATCACTCAGAGCAAGAGAATTGATGATCAAACTATCATTCGTTTCTCCTGCCATGGGAACACCATCATGCAGCCATTGATAAGTGAGTGGCGAATCACCGGCAATAGATGGAACCAGGATCAAAGCGTTTTCCTCACAGTATACTCCTCCGGCAAAGATGGATGTGGTTGGAGGAACATTATAACTCACCATCAAAAAAGGCCATTGATTTGGATTGGCATATAACCTTGGACGAAAAGCGGTTCGGTTGTTAAAAATATTTCCAACCAACATACTATCAGTATTGGTAAACGAAGCCCCAGGCATCATAGGAGCAAATGTACCATCATCGGGGTCCTTTAACATCAGCGAAAAATAAGTGTTGACCATGGCAAAATCAACCATGAATAAAACGCTCAGATCAGGTGACATAGAATAACCTGGCACCATTCCAAACCCAATGGGTTGTAATACCGTATCGGTGAATAATAGGGTATTCCATATGTATTGATTGCTGTCTGTTTCGATCCATGTCTGGTTATTGTAACGTATATATCTCATATCACCATCCCAGGCGGGTTGAGAATTGAATACATATGCACTAAACGTTACACCAGTAACAATGGCATTAGGTGGAATCGTACTAATGTCGAATTTGATAAAAGTATTTTTTCCTTGTCCTCCACCAAAAGTTTGAATATAATTGTTCTGGTTGGCATAGATCATATCGTTGTGTTGGGCATAGTTAATGCCAATTAGGGAAAGGGCGAGAATAATGAGTAAGGTTTTTTTCATGACTGTTGAGTTAGTTTGATTGTGGTTAGATTAATATTCTGATTATAAGACGCTAGCACCTTAAAAAGGGTTGCCTGATTTTTTAGGCGATGGCTTGTATAAAACAGCCGAAAATCACTTGGATCTCAGTAAAATCAACAAGTCCAGTCACGAAAATCTCAAAAATGCTAAATCTTTTTAGAGTGAAGAAAAAAGAATTCAATCGGGGTTAACCCTGATTTTTGCTCTTTGCTTTTGTGGAGGAATATCACATGAATGTTAGGTAAAGATTTGTTTTGGTATCACTAGATTTTTTATTTCATAATGTTACCATTCTCATTACTTAGAGATGATCTTGATTTTCATGAGTCCAGATTATTTTACTCCTAACCTATTTTAAAGTCTATTTAATCTTTGCAACATCTTTTCGTAACGGGTATATTATGAAAAGATTTTTTTTCTTGCATAGAAGTAAACGATCCATAAAACTGAAAATACTTTCTCTTCATATCTCTGCAATAATTTTGGCGTGTAATAAATAACTAAAGAAACTATGAAAAGAAAGTATTACTTTACTTTATGTTGCTTAATGTTGGTGGGGACCTCATTATTTGCAGGAAACGCCACCCTTATTATGCCTGGTTCTACATGGAAATATCTAGACAATGGATCGGATCAGGGGGTTGCATGGTATGCTCCTGGATTTGATGATTCCGCATGGCCTTTGGGAGCCTCTGAACTGGGATACGGAGATGGGGGTGAGGCCACAGTGATCAGTTTTGGGCCAGATGCAAATAATAAGTATATCACTTCCTATTTCAGAAGAACATTTAATGTAGCGAACCCTTCTATTATAAAGAGCCTTTTGCTGGGTATCAGAGCTGATGATGGAGCAGTGATCTATTTGAACGGTGTGGAAATAGCACGTCAAAATATGCCGGCTGGAGGATTTACTTATACAACTCTTGCACCGGGAAATATTGCCGGCCACTTTGAGAATGTCTATCATCATTTTACAGTGGATCCAACGTTATTGGTTGCCGGAACCAACACAATAGCAGTAGAAGTTCATCAGGATGATGTTACAAGTTCAGACTTGAGTTTTAATCTGGAGTTATTGGCTTCCACCGAAAGAACTTTTATTGCCCGCGGAGATGACTGGAAGTATTTGGATGACGGTTCTAATCAGGGAACTACATGGAAGGATGTTGGTTTTGCTGATGGTTCATGGGTTTCGGGAAAGAGTATTCTGGGATATAACTCAACTGCAGGAAGCAGACTTGAAAATACTACTGTAAGTTATGGTGGAAATGCTTCTAATAAATTTATTACTACCTATTTTAGAAAAAATATTTTTATTGCTGATACTTCTACCTTCAATCAATTTGTCCTTAATATGTATCTGGATGATGGAGCGGTGATTTATGTAAATGGAATTGAGTCAAATCGCATCAATTTGCCAGGCGGTGCTATTACGTTTACTACTACAGCTCCTGTAGCTGTTGGTACAGCAGCATGGACGACGTACGCCATTAATAAATCTCTTTTTACAAATGGAAATAACTTAATAGCCGTAGAAGTTCATCAACAAGCCATCACCAGTTCAGATATGAACTTCGAAATGGAGTTAATGGAATCCGCTCCGTTAGCATTAGCCGGAGGTGGATGTACGGAAACGGATATCACATGCTTTACCTCGTTGGCAGCTACATGTCAGTCTCCAGGGTTATTCGTATTACCCTCTACACATACTTTTCAGGTATTGGTTCAACAAGGTAATGCTTATACAGTTGGAGGTGGAACAATACCAACCAACAATGACTTTACTGCTTATGTTCCGATCAATGGAAGCAGCGAAAATGGATATCTTTCGATTAATCATGAAAATAATCCTGCCGGTGTTTCTATGCTGGATATGCATTACAATCCATATACAGGTTTATGGGTAGTAGATAGTTCGAGGGCCATCAGTTATACCGATGTAATAAAATCCGAAAGAAATTGTTCTGGAGGAATCACACCATGGGGTACTGTAGTGGTAAGTGAAGAGGCACTTACCGGTGGCGATGCAAATACAGACGGCTATACAGATGTGGGGTGGCATGTGGAAATCAATTCGGTTACCAAAAAAATTGTAGATCACGACAACAATGGTCTTTCTGACAAACTTTGGGCACTTGGCCGAAGTACCAAAGAGAATATTTGTTTTAGGAATGATAGCATTACATCTTATTTTGGCTTGGATGCTGGGGCCAACAGCTACATATACAAATTTGTGGCAAATACCCCCGGAGATCTTTCATCAGGTACGTTGTATGTATTAAGACAAGCTTTTTATCTTGGAAACACTGCTTATTGGGTTGTGGTACCTAATACCACGCAGGCAGATAGAAATAACAGTCAATCACTGGCAACCGGTTTAGGTGCAACCAGCTTTAATAAAGTAGAAGATGTGGAAATCGGACCTGATGGAAAAATATATTTTACTTCTTCAAATGATGGGCGTGTATATAGATTTACAGATTCTCCTTCCATTGTGGACTTTGAGATCTATATTGATAAACTCAACTATACCATGAATACAGGTGCAGGTGGAAGTACTGCTTTATTCAATAATTGCGATAATCTTGCTTTTGATCCGATAGAAGGAAACCTGTGGGTAAATGTAGATGGAAACTGTAACTATTTCTGGATGTTCCATCCGGGT
The DNA here is from genome assembly GCA_025451295.1 of Flavobacteriales bacterium. Lineage (GTDB taxonomy): Bacteria > Bacteroidota > Bacteroidia > CAIKAF01 > CAIKAF01 > JANWKQ01. Next base: position 20,728 of record JANWKQ010000095.1, read on the forward strand.
CATACTTCTTTAGCTCCAACCGCTGAAATCTTTGCAAGATTACCCAGTGGTGCTGAAAGTACGGGTACCACTTTTTCACCGGATGGAAGATTTATGTTTGTTTCCCTTCAACATCCAAGTGCTACCGGCGTGACGATGACAGACATTGCAGGTAATACATATAC
>JANWKQ010000096.1 GCA_025451295.1 Flavobacteriales bacterium
CGAGTGGGTGATTGGTGAGTTGGATGCGGATCCGAACAGAACGATCTTTATAGACGATATGCCTGAAAATATTGAAGGAGCCAGAAATGTGGGTATCAGAGCACATCAACTCATGAACCAGAAAATAGATGTAGTTCAACTAGTAGAGGATCTGGGGTTGTTATAGAATCCCGATTAAAATAAGAAGAGGAGACCTCTTTCGAAGCCTCCTCTTACCTGCAGCGTTATGAGAAAAGAACGTGAATATGTACGAGTAGATAGGTTAAAATTTTCTTGTGATCGTTGGGGTTTTTATTCGGTCCACCACAATACTTTTCTTTACCATTTTGCGAGAACGTGTATTGTTATTTTTTTGCACTCCATTTTCTCTTGCATTTAATGTAACAGTGCTAACTGGTTTCTTTTCAATGGTTACTTTTTTGGTGGTGATCACCTGGGCAGTTAATCCGCTTCCCAGCATCAACACAAGTCCTGTAATAATGAAGATCTGTTTCATACATTAAATTTTATAGGATAAATGCAATGGGTGTGCCAAAAAAAAATTCAGAGAATATTTTTAGCAGCGGTGAACAGTATTTGGCTAAAAATTAACGATTGTTAGGAAGCGCTAACAGTTTACTCCTTTGCCCGTTCATTCTTTACAAGTGCCAGATAGTCATCCTCCAGATTGAGGTAACCATATTCATAGCAGAAATAATAGGTATTACCTGTCTTCGTAGTATAAATACTAGTGTAAAAATTGAAATTGAAGCCTCGGAGCATTAATTTTTCTTTTGGCACTTTTGCCTTTCCGGTGGGAGTGAGTTCAGCTAAAATGCGACGATTCCGGCGGAGGATATTATTAATGTTGCGAACGAGATTGTTAACGTCCTTGTTAAGCTTGTTGTTATAGTTATTGCGACAAAGATCATTGCAGAATTTTTTATCTACCCTACCGATCAGTTCTTCACCACAGTCTAAACATGTTTTGTCTTTCATAAGACTAGCTATTCAAAAATAAATGTACATAAAAACTATTTCCTAACAATCAATACCCGATTATTTTCCTCCAGTGAGATTACATCCAGTTGAAGGATCTCCTTTTTATTCTCCAGGGCCTGGTGCATACTTTCGAAACACTCTCTTACTCCTTTGTCGGAGACCATTACATTAAAATAGAGGAGGCCATCTGGATTTAATATCGAAATTAACTTCTCCATCAATTCAATCCCAAGAAATTTCTCCGGGACCTTGTCATTAATAAAAACATCCATACAGATTAAATCGAATACTTCTTTGCATGATTCAATGAATTCTGCAGCATCTGATTCCAGAACAGTCAAAGGATCGTATTGGTGAATTTCAAAATCGGTTTTTGCAATTTGAATGATGACCGGATCAATTTCTACAATATGGATAGGGGAGGTTACTAAATAGTCTTCTCTCAGGATTTGAACAATACTTCCGCCTCCCAATCCCAGGATCAGGATTTTTGAACCCACCTTTAGCTCTAGCCCTGATTTTTTAAATGCTTGCTTAAAAACCCGATGGAGGCTGTTGAATGAATAGTTTACTTCCTCTGTATTAAGGACTTTTTTCCCTTGTTCAAGCGCCACAGTCAATCGACCGCTGTAGGCACTGTTGTAGTGTTTTAAGGGGATGGCAAACAGGTAACTTAGAATTTTTTTTAGCCTACCAGGTTGCTTCATCCGGCTAAAGTGCAAAATAAGGGTCAAACTTCGTTATGAATGGTTAAAATCAAAATTAGATTGATTAAATAAAAGGCTGAAAAACAGAAATTTAATAATTGATCTATATTTTTTTTATAGTTAAATGGGTTTAGTTCTCGGATTTAATTATACCTTTGCCCTACAATTTTTGACTGAAATTAAACTTTCTATATAATCTTGATTTGGGTTGGTTTGAGATTACCCCTGCTATCCGCGGGGGTTTTCTCATTTTTAGGGGTTCTGTTCCACCCATCCACTGGTCCTTTTGGCCGGCAGTTCGATTTGGATTAGCCTTAAAGTCTTCACAGACTGCTTTATTCTTATATTTGCCCAAAATTTATTATTTGACATGAAAAAATTATCGCTATTCGTAATGGCAACATTGATCCTTGTTTCTTGTGGAAAAAAGGGTGGAAAGAATAATACAACCAAATTAGAGACTTTCGAGCAAAAGATAAGTTATGCTGTGGGTTATGATGTAACCCGGTCGCTGAAACAAATGGACGTAAAGCTTGACAAGGACATCATGTACCAGGGAATTATAGATGCCTTGAATGATAGTTCGACTAAACCAATGATGTCCAATGAAGAAATGGAATTGGTGTTTCAGGAGCTAAAACAAAGGAACATGAAAGCCATGCAGCAGCAGATGTCTGATATGGCAGGCCCTAACAGATCCAAAGGTCAGGAGTATGCATCCAAAGCAATGGCAGAAAATCCGGCGATGAAGAAAACACCGTCAGGATTGATTTATCTGGAAGTAAAACCAGGAAAAGGTGCTAAACCAGGACCTGAAAGTACGGTCGATGTAAAATATACAGGTATGCTGATCGACGGAACTATTTTTGATCAGACCAAAGAAACTCCCGCTACATTTAAAGTAAATCAGGTAATTCCCGGATGGACTGAAGGACTTCAGTTAATGTCTGAAGGTGCGGTATATAAGTTGATCATTCCGGCTGAACTTGCATATGGTAATAATCCGCCTCCACAATCACCGATTCAACCAGGTAGTACACTTGTTTTTGAAGTGGAGTTGCTGAAGATCAAATAAGCTTTCTCATCATGCGACAAAATTTAAAAGCCCCTTTTAAAGGGGCTTTTTTTATACATTTGAGTTAAATACAGATCGGATGAAAATTATCCCTATCATTTTTGCAGGTGTTCTGGTGTCAGCTTTAAATGCGCAAGTGGCGAAAAACACAGAACCGGAAAATTTCGAAGAGAAAGTAAGTTATGCTGTTGGCTATGATGTAACCAGGTCATTGTTGAAAATGGATGTTGACCTCAAAAAAAAATGGATGGTGCAGGGGATTCTGGATGCGCTAAAGGATAGCACCGGTAAGCCATTGATGACAGATGATGAAATGGAATTGGTTTTTCAGGAACTGAAACAAAAGAATATGATGGCCCAGGAGAACCAGCAATTAGAACTTTCTGCTCCCAACCGGAAAAAAGGACAGGAATATGCTACCAAAGAAATGGCCAACAATTCTGAGATGAAAAAAACAACAACCGGATTGGTTTATCTGGAAATAAAAAAAGGAACGGGTAAAAAACCTACGATTGAAAACAAGGTGAGTGTAAAGTATAAGGGTTATCTGATCGACGGAACTGTTTTTGATCAAACTCAGGAATCACCTGCAACGTTTGGGGTGAACCAGGTAATTCCGGGATGGACCGAAGGCTTACAGTTGATGCAGGAAGGTTCAATATTTAAACTTATCATTCCGGCAGAATTGGCTTATGGAAATAATCCACCACCTCAAACACCCATCGAACCTGGAAGTACGCTGGTATTTGAAGTGGAGCTTATCAAGGTTTTGCAATAATCACAACACTAGCTGATCAGCTCCTGGATCTTTTTCTTCATCCCTGCCGCTAACAGGTCAGCTTTTTCTGTTGTGGTGCTTTCGGTATAAATTCTAATGATTGGTTCTGTATTTGACTTTCTGAGATGGATCCATCCTTCAGCCAGATCAATTTTTACACCATCCACTGTATTTATTTTTTCCTTCACATACACTTCTTTTATTTTTTGCAGAATATGATCAACATTGATCTTTTCGTTGAGCTCAATTTTATTTTTCGACATATAATATGCAGGAAGTGCAGCTTTCAATGCAGTCATTTTTTTCTTTTGCTGGACATAATAACTCAGGAAAATAGCAAGACCGGCTAATGCATCCCGTCCATAGTGAAGATCAGGAACAATGATACCCCCATTCCCTTCACCACCTATTACCGCTTTGGTTTCTTTCATTTTGGCTACCACATTCACTTCACCAACAGCGGCCGCTTCATAAGCAAAACCATATTTCGCCGTAATGTCGGCCAATGCCCTTGAAGAGGAAAGATTGGAAACGGTGTTGCCTCCTTTTTTCTGAAGCAGATAGTCAGCCACAGCAACCAATGTATATTCTTCACCAAACATCGAACCATCTTCTGAAATAAAAGCGAGTCTGTCTACATCCGGATCCACTACAATACCCAGGTCTGCTTTTTTATTTTTTACCGCTGTTGAAATTTCTGTGAGATGTTCGGGCAAAGGCTCAGGGTTATGGGCGAAAATTCCGGTTGGGTCACAATTGATCTGATGGATCATTTTTACACCAAGCTTTTCAAGCAGCATGGGAATTGCGATACCGCCTGTTGAATTAACCGCATCTACCACCACAGAAAGGTTAGCTTTTTTGATGGTCTCCAAATCCACGTAGGGTAATTGAAGTATTTGCTGAATATGCTCCAGCAAAAAGCCGCCGGGATGTAAAACGATCTGCCCGATTTTATCCACTGAGGCAAAATGAAAGTCTGCCTTTTCGGCACGTTCGATAATGGATTTCCCTTCTGAGTCCGAAATAAATTCTCCTTTTCTGTTCAGTAGCTTGAGGGCATTCCATTGAGCAGGATTATGGCTGGCGGTAATAACAATTCCGCCTTCCGCCTTGAAATGTGTAACGGCCATTTCAACCGAGGGTGTGGTTGAAAGTCCCAGGTCGATCACTTCGATACCACACGCAATAAGCGTATTGGAGACGAGCTGACTGACCATTTCACCCGACGTTCGTGCATCTCTTCCGATCACAATGCGGGTTTTGCCGTCAGGAGAAGAGTGTTCCATTATAAATCCGGCAAATGCCGCGGCAAAAGCAACCAGGTCGGTAGGTGTAAGGTTTTCTCCAGGACTTCCTCCAATAGTTCCTCTGATCCCGGAAATTGATTTAATAAGCGTCATTGCGTTTATTTGAGGCGAAAAGTAATGAATGTTGCGAATATTTCAGTTTTCCGGGAAATAATCCCCGGAAATGCCCTTGGGAGGCTGGTTTTTTGATTTTTTCAGAAATATTAGTACTTTTGTTAACGTAAATAACACCAAATTTTAAAATATGAGAAAAATAGCTTTACTAGTAATGGGCTTGTTTATTAGTACGTCTTTTGCTACTGCACAAGACACCCTTTTATGGGAAAATTTTGAGGATACATTGATCGGTGGTATCAATGATGCCTATATTCAGGATTTCCCTCCTGGAAATTTTAATGATACCACATGGTACAATTATGACGAAGATGTTCAAACGGATGCAAATGCTCGTCCGAATGAGTGGTATTTGGTAGCCGGCGGTTTTACCGTTCCTGATACTCTGGATATCTGTTTAATGTCAAGCAGTTGGTTCTCGACCGTTGCTACGGCAAGTAACTGGCTATTTTTACCAGCTATACAGATCACTGATGGAGCCAGCGCATGGTTAAAATGGAAATCAGCACCACGCCAGACCCCCTATTATCTGGATGGATATGAAATTCGTATTTCTACCACCAGCAATGATTATCAAACTGCTTATACCGACATAGCTTATACAGCAGCCGAATATGAAACCGGCGCTCCTACTGGTAGCAACAACTATGGAAACTATACTTTCTCATCCCCAGGATTTATTCATGGACTGGATGGGAATTATGTAGATTGTTCCGCATGTTTGATAGATACCGACTCTGCCAGACAGATTGGGGTACAAAGACCGGACTCAATTAGTCTTGCAGCATACGACGATATGGTTATCTATATTGCTTTCCATCACAACGCTACAGATGATAACCTGATCAGTCTGGATGATATCCTGATCATTGAAAATACGGATCCAACGTTTGATATTGAACCAACAACTGATTTTTCAGGTCAGGTTTATCCTAATCCTGCAACTGATTTTGTGAACGTAAAATTCGATATTGAAAAATATCATAACATGGGAGTTCAGATGGTAAATAGTAATGGTCAGGTGGTATACAATGCCAGTCTGAATACTGTTAATCATCGGATAGACGTGACCAGCATGGCAGCAGGCGTTTACTTTATTAAAGTAACGGCCGACGAAGGAAGCATGGTGGAAAAAGTAGTCGTGAATAAATAGTATTTACCTAATAAATATAGAAAGCCTCTGTGAAACATCAGAGGCTTTTTTATTGACGGTTATCGCCACCACTGCCACTGGTAAAGGCATGCGACAGGGCATGCGACCCCTATAAATGATAAAATAAGCAGTAAAAACAGACGTTAATCTTGTTTAAATCTTTTAATAACAACAAAAGGGCCCAAGACCCTCAAAAACCTAATTATTTATATTTGTAATACCTTAAAATATAAGTGGAATGAGTGGAGATTTTGAATTGGAAAATAACGACGAAATTCAAGGTGAAGCGGCTCGGTTCGAGTCCATGGTCAAAAGAAATGAATCGAAATTTTACGATGTTGATCAGATCCGTGATCTGATTGATCATTATTTGGGCAAAAACAGTATGTCATGGGCGGAAAAAGCATTGGAATGGGGGATGAGGCTTCATCCAAATTCTTCTGATCTGTAACTGGCCCGTGTAATCCTCTTATATAAAAACAATAAATTCAGAGAAGCACTCAAATTTATCCGCGAAATAGAAAATGTGGAAGAAGGAAATTGTGAGTTGCTATTATATAAAGCCGAAATATATTCTGAACTGGATGAACATACGAAAGCCATCGAAGCTTTTGAAGAAGCCATCAAGTATGCCAATACGGAAGACCTATGTTATATATATGTGGATCTGAGCGCAGAATTACATATTGTTGGTGAGAATGAAAAGGCCCGGGAATATCTTCGCAAATCGATTGAATTAAATCCATATAATGATCTGGCCTATGTGGATCTCATTTTCTCCTATCAGATGGATGGGTTTAGTGATGATGCAGCTACCTATTTTCAGCAACAGATCGATAAAGATCCTTACAATGAAAAAGCCTGGTATTTTTTAGGTGTTGCTTTACAGGATATGGAACTTGTTGAAAAGGCCATCGAGGCATATGATTATGCCATTGTGATCAAGGAGGACTACGTAGAAGCCTACTTTCAAAAAGCGTTTGCCTATAAAATATTAGACTATCATAAAAACGCAATACAGGTCTTGAAAGAAGCCTTGAGATTTGATGTGGATCGTCCACGGTTATATTATGAGATTGGTGAAAGTTATGAGGAGTTGCATGAATATGAAAAAGCCATCGAACATTACCAGGAAGCTTTGAAAATATATGAGGAGTTTCCGGATGCATGGATAGGAATAGGAATTTGTTTGGGAGAGCTTGGTAAAGGAAAAGAAGGACTTGAGTATGTAAAAAAAGGATTTAATCTGGACCCGGATAATCTCCACTACCGGTTGATCTATGCAGACACCCTGGGCGACCAACGTCATTTTGCGGATGCCGAGGAAATCTATGAAAAACTAACAGAAGACTATCCGAACATCAACGAAGTATGGCTTGACTATTCTGAGCTGTTTTACAAGATGGAAGATCTTGATCTGGCGATCAGTCATACCTCAGAAGGAATTAAAAATTTACCGGACGACGTCTCCCTGAAATACCGGCTGTCGGGTTATTTATATGAAGGTGGTTATCAGGAAGATGCTAAGCAAATGTTGCATACCGCCTTGTCTGAAAATAAGGAAAAGGTGAGTGAATTCTATGAATTTTTCCCCAGCCTTGAAAAAGATGCTAATATTGTAGCTATAATCGACCAATACTCATAATACCGGCATTCGTAAAAGATGCTTCAACCAACTAAAACCAAAACAAATCAATGATAGAATTACCACACGTTCCCATTAGAGTAAGCAAACCTCGCAGCAAAGGTATTACCATGGTCATGGACAAAGGACTCAGTTTACGACAGGCCGAAGACATGATAAGTTCGTCCGGGCACCTGGTGGATTTTGTTAAACTGGGATTTGGAACTTCCTACGTTTCTAAAAATATTAATGATAAACTAGCATTATATAAAAGCGCTGGTATCCGACCTTATCTGGGCGGAACTTTTTTTGAAGCTTTTATGGTGCGAAATATGTTCGATGATTATTTGCGTCTCGTGGTAGATCAGTTGGGACTTGACACGGTAGAAGTTTCCGACGGATCTATCCTGATCAATCATGACAGTAAATGCGGATATATTTCAAAACTGTCGAATTATTGCACCGTGCTTAGTGAGGTGGGTAGCAAGGAAGCCGGTATTCTGATTTCTCCGAAC
>JANWKQ010000097.1 GCA_025451295.1 Flavobacteriales bacterium
CGCCCACAACACACCACTACCGCTGGACTGAGCATTTGAATTAAATGCTGATAAAACCAAAAAGGTTAATAAAAAAATAGATTTTGTTCTATTCAACCATAACATAATGGCAACAAGTTAAGTGTTTTCGTCGAAAAAGAGATGGAATTGAATGCGCTTCCATCTAAAACGGTAAAGCTATTTTGGGATGATCCACCATTGTAACCAGGAGATTCTTCTAAATCTATGTGAACCAGACATATCTGACATATAGTTCGCAGCAAGGGGTCTTGCGGAAAGGTTAATTCATGCAACAATTCTTATACTTCTTTCCACTTCCGCATGGGCATTCACTGTTTCTTCCAAGTTTGGGTTTTGGTTTAACGGTATTAGAAATTATATCCGTTGGGTCCTGGTTAAAAGCTTTGGATAATAGCTGGAATAATTCGGGATGATTTTTTTCCAATAAATGAGGATGCTCGAAAAAATATTCACCTGTGACGGTTAAAAATTCGATCTGGCTTGTAGCACCATAAAAATTTATATCCTGATGTTCACCTTCAAACATTTTTTTAGTCTTGGAGCGGATCAACTCCATCCATGGCAATACGTATTCGTGTTCATTTAAAAATGTGGGCACTCCATCAATCACTCCATCCTGTTTATCCAGCAAATGAATAAATTCATGAATGCCGACATTCCGCTTATCCCTTACATTCGAAAACCCAAGATGTAAAGATGATTTAGAAAGGATCACCCGGCCTTCCATTATTCCGTCACCAACCATACCTGTAATGTATTCGCTTTTGTTGTCAAATTTAAAATTACGATCGAATGCACCGGGATACAAGATCACATATTGTAGAAAATGATATTGCCACTCAGGAAATCCAAATACGGGGATCACGGCACTGCTGGCGACGAGGAGCTTATCTGTAATAGTAACATCTGTTTTTACACCCTCAATTTTTACGGTATTAAAGAAATGAATGATGTCGTCTTCAAAGAGGTTTTTTTTTTCGGCAGGCAGATTTCGGTAATATTCCACTTTATCTTCGAGAATGATCCTCCATGAATTCGGAAAATTCTCATAGGTATCGTCTGCTATATTCTCCTTCTTCCCTTTTTTCCTTTGAGAAAAGACCAGAATAATAGCTCCGAAAATGATGGCTAAAGCAAAATACTCCATTACATAAATATATAGAAAAAATAAAACCGTAACTGCCCCGGATAGGAGCGACATCCTTTTTAATGGGGCTAAAGCCCGATCTAGTTTTAGTACTTTAACTCTATCGGCTTCTTAATTAATGATGATGAATATTTATTGCCGTATGCTTTAGCTGACGGACAAATTGAGGATTTTTTTAGAGGGCTTTAGCCCCATTAAAAAGATATAGCGGATAGCCGGAAAAGGCAGCAAATATAAAGCACTGAAACTAATCTGAATTTAACGCAATAAATTTACGTGCCCGATCACGGTTACGGGATCGGAACCTGGAATATCGAACTCATAAGTGAGATGATATACATATACACCAATCTGCACCGGAACATTGTTGATCATTCCATCCCATTTTTTTGCGGGATCAGAGGAGGCGAAAATTTGTTTCCCCCAACGATCAAAAATACTAAACATGTATTGTTCCATTGCACAACTGGCCACTGGAGAGAAAACCGGATTGAACTCATCTACATTTGGTGTAAATGCATTCGGAATATAAATGGTACATTGACAATTCTGATAGTTTACATTGATACTATCTGTTACCGATCCACATCCGTTTGTAATACGAACCCAATAGGTGCCGAGTGCAGATACATTGAACGTTGCCGCAGTTGAATTATCCTGCCATAAATAATTTGCCCCGGGTGAAGTAGCATTCAACAATAAAACATCGCCATCACAAAGCATGGTATCGGGCCCTAGTTGTGCTAAACTCAGATTCAGATATTGTACAATGATTGAATCTTCATCGCTGCATCCGTTTACATCTACATATACCCAATAGGTTCCGGCAGTTGTAATATTAAAAGTTGGATTGGTAGAATTATCCTGCCATTGATAAGTGGCTCCTGCAGTTGTAACGTCCAGGGCTAAGTTTTGTCCTTGACATAAAGTGGTATCGTTTCCTAAGGTAATTACAGGTGCAGTTGAAAAGGTGATGTCAATTGAATCGGAAAGTACACCGCAATTTGTGGTAATTTGTACCCAATATGTTCCTGTAGTGGTTGCGTTAAAAGTTGGATTGGTCGAATTGTCCTGCCAGAGATAGGTGGATCCGGGGGTGGTTGCATCCAACAATACATTGCCGCCCTGACAAAGCGTGGTATCATTACCAAAATTAAAACTACCGGCCGCTACATAAGCCACTACAATGGAATCGGTAGCTGAACACGAACCAATACTTACCTGTACCCAATAAGTTCCCTGGGAATTGATCGTATATGTTGGGTTGGTCGTATTGTCCTGCCATAAATAAGTGGCGCCTGCAGTAGTTACATCCAGATTTAAACTACCACCGGAGCAAAAAGTAGTATCGTTTCCTAAATTCACTACCGGTATGGGATTATAATTAACAATAATGGTATCCGAGGTAACACCACAAGCCGTTGATACCTGCACATAATATGTTCCGGCAATGGTTACGTTAAAAGTTGGATTGGTAGAATTATCCTGCCATTGATAAGTGGCCCCCGCTGTTGTCGCGTCTAATAATAAATTATCTCCCTGACAAAGCGTGGTATCATTTCCAAGATCAACCTGAAGGGCGGGATTTGTATAGGTGGTCATACAACCTGGTGGAAATAAAAAACAGGTAGCACCGGTTGGTGGAAAAAGATAATCAACCAATGCCGGATCCACCGGATCAGTTCCTCCATTACTCCATGGTTCACCTCCGGTATACCAGAAATTAATATCACCAATACCTACGAGTCCTCCCTGATTGGCACCACCCAGAAAATCGGTCGTAGTAAACATAAAACCAAAGTTGAGACAGGTAGCAATTAGGGGTGTACTTCCATTTAAGTTCGCAGTTGCATTTAACTGATTCGCAGGAGGCAATCCGTCCATTCCTTTATAAGCATTTCCCACAAACGGAGGTGCACAGCAACTTAAATTAGCCGCCTCCCATCCACCTTGTGCAGAACCATCAAGTGCAATATATGCATTTGCGTTTGGTGTAATACCCAAACCGGTAACACCACTGGCAACAGCCGCGGCAGAACTTGATGACTGTGTGCAGCAACTTACTTCATATTGATAAAACACTTTACCTCCAGCATCTAAAAATGCCTGGATTTGTGGAATAAACGCAGTAAAATCATTGTCGCCAAAAAAACATAACCAGTCGTAACCATTTACCGGATCAACACAAGTAGAAGTAAACCCTCCGGGTAAAACAAAAGGTCCGGTATTGTTGGTAACAGTATGTCCATTGCTGGTGATCTCAGCAATCAATTCCGGTCCTGCGGTATTATAACCTGGACTGTTCATTATATAAATGCGATCTGCATAACAACAGAGGGTTGTTACAGATGCAAACAATAAAATTAAAATATGTTTTTTCATTCCTTTCAATGGCTTTTTGGGCCAGATAAAGTTGGCTGTTTACTTGGATTCTTATAGCTAAAGTACAATTATCTATTCAAATTTCCATAAAGATTTTGATTAATATTGATCTGTGGAAATAGCTGAGAATAAGCCGGGTCTGAAAAAAGCCTTAACCCCCCTGATGTTATGGGGACTGGGCGTAGGTTACGTGATATCGGGCATGTATTTCGGATGGAACCTCGGACTCAAGGAAGGGGGTACTTTAGGCATGGCCATAGCCACTTTTTTTATCATTATTCTGTATTCCTGCTTTAGTTTTTCGTATGCAGAGCTGGCCTGTTTTATTCCAAAAGCAGGAGGCGTTTTTGACTACGCTAACAAAGCCATGGGAAAAGACATTGGATTTATTGCAGGCATGGCTCAGATCATTGAATTTGTTTTTGCCCCTCCGGCGATCGCATTTGCCATAGGAACTTATTTTAATTTATTTTTTCCGACGATCCCGGTTCTCCATATTTCCATTGGGGCTTATTTCATCTTTACTTTATTAAATATTTCGGGCATAAAAGCCGCCGCTACATTCGAACTTATCATTACCATTTTTGCCGTTGTTGAATTATTGATCTTTGCCGGGATCACACTACCTCATTTTGAAGTAAAAAACCTGGAGCATAATGCATTTCCCCATGGATGGGCAGGTGTCTTCGCTGCACTTCCTTTTGCTGTTTGGTTTTTTCTTGGAATAGAAGGATTGGCTAACGTGGCGGAAGAAACTAAAAATCCGCAACGCGATATTTTAAAAGGATTCGGGTCTGCTATTATTACTCTTGTGGTGTTATGTATCCTCACTTTTATTTCTGCGGTAGGTGTAGCAGGCTGGGAAGTGATCGTTTTTAAAGGTGGAACAGAATCTGATTCTCCGTTACCACTTGCGATGGGAAAAATTGTGGGTAACAACGGACTCATGTTTCACATGCTGGTAACGATAGGTTTATTCGGATTGGTGGCATCATTTCACGGATTGATTTTAGCCGCGGGCAGATCCACCTTTGAGTTTGGGAAAATGGGATTTGCACCGAAATTTTTAGGGAATATTAATGGCAAATTTAAGACTCCGGCGAATGCATTATTAATCAACATGGTGGTTGGGATCATCATCCTGCTTACAAATAAAACCGGACATATTATTACGATTGCAGTATTGGGGGCATTAACATTATATATTTTGGCGATGATCTCTTTGGTGATACTAAGAAAAAAAGAACCGGATGCATCTCGGCCGTTTAAGGTTCCGGGATATCCGGTTACACCTGTCCTTGCACTGGTAATTGCTTCCGTTACTTTTGTGCTGATTAGTTATTATTGGTATGAGATGGCGTTGATTTATGGAGGATTGTTAATTTTATCATATATCTTATTCAAAGTATTTTATAAAAACCAATCATCATGACCGAAGCGGAAATTTTATCATATGTAAAAAATCATCCTGATCAAAAAGTAAAACTGGCGATCACGGATATCGATGGTATTTTACGAGGGAAATACATAAGTACCGAAAAATTTCTGGGCGCTGTAAAATCCAATCTCGGTTTTTGTGACGTAGTTTTTGGCTGGGATTCCAGTGACGTCGCCTACGATAATACTGAATACACGGGTTGGCATTCCGGCTATCCGGATGCTCCAGCAAGAATCGACCTCTCGACCTTCAGGGCGATTCCATGGGAAAATGAAATTCCGTTTTTTCTCTGTGAGCTGATCCATGAAAAAAATAAACCAGCCGACGTTTGCCCAAGAAACTTATTAAAGAAAATAATTGCCGCCTCCAATAAGGCCGGGTATACACCTTATTTCAGTCAGGAATTCGAATGGTACAATTTTGAGGAAACACCTCAATCTGCGAACAATAAAAAATTTACTGATCTGCAACCTTTAAGCCCCGGAATGTTTGGTTATTCTATTTTGAGAAGCACATTAAGAAATGATTTTTTTTCTGCTCTCTTTGATGAATTAAAAAGATTTGATATCCCTTTGGAGGGATTACATACGGAAACCGGCCCCGGTGTTTATGAGGCGGCCATTACATATTCGGGAATTTTGGAAGCAGCCGACCGGGCGGTACTTTTTAAAACATCCGTAAAAGAACTTGCTTATATGCATGGTATTATGGCCACATTCATGGCGAAATGGAGTGAACATTTACCAGGTTGCAGCGGACACGTCCACCAGAGTTTATGGGATAAGAAATCGAAAGTGAATTTATTTCATAAAGAAAAAGACAAACTAGGCATGAGTGAAATTTTTAAACAATATGTGGCAGGCCAACTCTATTGTTTGCCATATGTATTACCAATGTATGCACCAACCGTCAATTCTTATAAACGCCTGGTGGAAGGCGCCTGGGCACCTACTACAATAACCTGGGCTGTTGATAACAGAACGGTTGCTTTACGTGCTTTACCCGGAGGAAATAAATCGTGCAGACTTGAGACCAGGGTGGTTGGTTCTGATGTAAATCCATATTTAGCGATGGCTGCCTGTTTGGCGAGTGGGTTATATGGTATTAAAAATAAACTGAAATTGCAGTCTCCTACCAAAGGAAATGGATATAAGGATCTTTCGCATGGTGTTCTGCCATCTAATTTATGGAATGCAACTCAAGCGATGAAAGGATCAAAACTAGCGAAAGAATTATTTGGTTCTGCTTTCATTGAGCATTTTACGGCTACCCGTGAATGGGAATGGCGCCAATACAGCAAGGTGGTAACCGATTGGGAAAAGAAAAGATATTTCGAAATCATATAAGAATTGACGAGTGACGATTTACGAATGACGAATGCCTCCGGTCGCTACCTCCGGCCGAATTCTCCCTGGTAAACTTTACAATTATTAGCCGAAGGTGGCGACGTTCGGCTGTCTATGAATATTCGTCATTCGTCGATAAAGGGCTGTTCGGTTTTGCATTGATCATTCACAGAAATAAAACATATTTTCTCAAAATGATAAAAATAAAATAGCCACAATTCCCTTAATCACCTTTATTTTCAGGCACTTTAAAAAATGGAACAACGGTTGTTAGTGTATGAGTGTTGTGAAAAAGTTCATCGTCATATTGTCATTCATGTTTCTGTTAAACCTGTCCGGTTGTATCATATTTGATAATCAGCCTGGAAAAGGCCCCCCATGGTGGGCACCTGCACATGGTTACAGAAGACATCATCATAAAGCGGTGATCATTTACACCCGTCCTCATGTGGTTGTTATTAAAAAAGGACGTGGACATCAACATTAAAAAATCTCTGTGGGATATGATAATATTCCCAGTCCATATATATCCTGTCGTGCGCCTGATCAGCGATTGGTAGACAGGACCGCGGCTACGGAGAATGGAGATCATAAAATTGCTCTCCATTCTCTTCTTGCCGTTTTTTATTTTTTTACGAGTATTGAGGTGAGGGGACTAAGCATATTGTTCATCCTTTTTTCTACTTTTGAACCATATTTCATCGATCAATCATCATGGATCTCAACCAAATATCTCAATTTAATTTTCCTACCATCATCCGTTTTGGTGCGGGTGCCATAAAAGAGCTGGCCCCATATTTAAAAAAAAATCAACTCAGCAAACCATTTATTGTAACAGATCCCGTAATCGCTGAACTCGCTTTTTTTAAGGCGATCGTTAACGATTTAAAAAATACTGGGATTTCCGTAGAAGTTTTTTCAAACATTCATAAGAATCCTGTAAAAAGCGATGTATATAATGGCACCCAGCATTGGGACCTTACCAACCGGGATAGTTTGATTGGGATTGGTGGAGGCGCGGCGCTTGATGTTGCCAGAGCCATTGTTTTACAGATCAATCACCGGGATGATCTTTTTAAATATGATGATCTTATTGGAGGAGATGTATATGTAACGAATGACGTTCCACATTTTATTACCATTCCAACCACTGCTGGAACTGGTTCTGAAGTGGGTCGTTCGGCCATTATTGCAGATGACATTACGCATCAGAAAAAAATATTATTCTCACCTAAGTTGTTGGCAAAAATTGTTTTTGCGGATCCTCAGTTAACCATGGAGTTACCAGCTTTTGTAACTGCTGCTACTGGTATGGATGCGCTTACCCACAATATGGAAGCCTTTCTCGCAAAAAACTATCATCCTATTTGTGATGGAATTGCATTAGAAGGAATGAGATTGATTGCAGGCTCACTTGAAAAAGCAGTGAAGAATCCGGATGTTCAATCAAGAGCAGATATGTTGTTGGCTTCTATGATGGGAGCCATCGCCTTTCAGAAAGGATTGGGGGTAGTGCACTCCCTGGCACATCCGCTTTCCTCTTTGCTTGATACCCATCATGGATTGGCCAACGCCGTGAATATTCCATATGGAATGAGATTTAATATCGGAGGATCTGAGGATAAATTTCATCGCATGGCGCAAACGTTTAATCTGAAGGAATTAAGTGGTGAAGCGGTGGTGAAGTATTTATTTGATCTGAATACAAAAATCGGAATTCCACATAAATTAAGGGATATTCACGTAAAGGAAGAACATTTGGAAACTTTATCTGATCTTGCTTTTGCTGACTTTGCCCATCCGAACAATCCAAAGCCTGTTACACGGGAAGATTTCAGAATGTTATATGCAGAGGCATTGTAAAATATGTTCAGGGCTAAATCCCTGAAAAAATGAATTACGAATGAAAACGATAGGTATTACACAATCAGATTCTAAATTCCATCTATATGCGCCCTGGATGCAGGGAGATGATGAGGATATCGAGATCATTACATTATCTTACGATCAGCAAAATCTGGAAGATCTGAAAAAATGTGATGCGGTGATGTTAACAGGAGGGATTGACACACATCCAAAATTCTATCATAACGAACGACTCAAATATCCCGGTGGACCGGATCAGTTTAACGAATCCAGGGACGAATTTGAATTGAAAGTATTTGAATATACCAGAGAACATAACATTCCTGTTTTGGCGATTTGTCGTGGAATGCAACTGGTGAATTGTGCATTGGGTGGTGATCTTATCCAGGATTTGGAAGAAAAGGGGAAAGGAGATCATAAAAAACAGAGTCAATTCGATGACGGTGTGCATGATATATATGTGAATAAGAACAGTTTATTATATCTGGTTTCCAAAACGGAAAAAGGTCCTGTGAACAGTGCACATCATCAGGGGCTAGGAAAGATAGCTGACGAATTAATGGTGTCGGCAGTTTCGGAGGATGATGTAGCTGAAGCCACAGAGTATATGGATAAAACCAATAAACCGTTTTTATTATGTGTCCAATGGCATCCTGAAAGATTGAAAATTGGGGCTTCCCTTACACCATTTTCAAAAAATATCCGCGAATCTTTTTTACAGGCGATCAATCAAAAATCATTATATGGAGATCATTAATCCGGCTACGGAAGAAATTATTACCAACATTCAGGAGGACAACAAGCCAAGCTTAGACAACAAGTACACTTTATTAAAAAAAGCTCAGCCCATCTGGTATTCAGTGGATCTGAAGGAAAGAATAAAAATAGTTCAAAAATTTGCTGAACTTTTAAAGAAAAATATAGAGCCGTTAGCTGCTATTCTAACTTCTGAAGTAGGCAAACCGTTACAGCAATCACGGAATGAAATTAATGGTGCAGCTGGAAGGGTAGTATGGTTGGCCGATCACGCATTGCAATATTTATCAGAGGAAGTAATGAATCAAACAGATGTGCTTACCGAAAAAATTGTATATGAACCGTTGGGGGTTATATGTAATATCTCAGCCTGGAATTTCCCATACAATGTTGGTGTGAATGTATTTGTTCCTGCTTTGCTAGCAGGCAATGCGGTGATGTATAAACCATCAGAGTATTCCACGCTAACCGGCCTGGAGATCGAAAAATATTTAAAGGAAGCAGGTGTCTCGCCTGATGTTTTCCAGGTAGCCGTTGGAACCGGAGAAGTTGGAGGGGTTTTATTAGAAATGGATTTTGACGGATATTTTTTTACTGGTTCTTATAAAACCGGACAATATATTTACGAAAAAGTAGCACCAAAAATGGTTCCATGTCAGTTGGAATTGGGAGGAAAGGATCCGGTTTATATAGCAGATGACGTTGAAAATATTAAATCGGTGGCTGCTGGAACTTCGGATGGTGCTTTTTATAATAACGGACAAAGTTGCTGCGCAGTAGAAAGGATCTATGTACATGAAAAAGTATACGATAACTATGTAAAAGCATTTGTGGAAGAGGTAAATTCATGGAAATCGGGGTTACCTACTGAGGAAGGCGTATATATTTCGGTGGTGAGCCGAAGACCTCAGGTTGATTTTATTGATGGACAGGTGAAAGATGCGGTGAATAAAGGCGCAAAAATTTTAACCGGTGGGAAAAAGAAAACAGGCAAAGGATATGGATATGAAGCCACAGTTCTGGTGGATGTTGATCATGAAATGAGTGTGATGAAAGATGAAAGTTTTGGACCTATTATTGGCATTATGAAAGTAAAGAATGATGTTGAAGCATTGAAGCTGATGCAGGATACGGAATATGGGCTCACCGCTGCTGTATATTCCAAAACATGGGAAAGGGCCGAAAAAATATTGTCACAGATTGATAGCGGTACGGGCTATTGGAATTGTTGTGACCGTGTTTCTGCACCGGTTCCGTGGAGTGGAAGAAATCATTCTGGTTTTGGCTCTACCTTATCACATTTGGGACTCCGTGCTTTCACAAAGCCCAAAGCTTATCAGTTAAGGAATTAACCCCATTACATAAACACTATCGATTTTCAAACTCGGTATGTTGATGACATTGCTGGCAGAATCCGTAAAGCTTGCATTGATCAGATCAATTGTCAATACATACTCTTCTCTGGTAGGGCATGCATTCTGA
>JANWKQ010000098.1 GCA_025451295.1 Flavobacteriales bacterium
TAACAAACAATTATTATTGGCATGCAGCGATGATGGAAGGGTGCATATTTACGAAACGGTACAATTCAAAAAAGTACATAAGCTAACCGGACTTGACGATTCAGGGATAAGAAAAGCTGCTTTTTCAAAAGCAGGAGCTGTGATTGCAGCCTGCAATTCAGGACATCTGGGCATCTGGGACCTGATCAACGAAACCTCTGCTTTTTTTAATGATCACGAAGTAACGGTTAATGCGGTAGCGATTCATCCTGAAAAAGAACTCGCTATTTCGAATGATATGTCAGGTCAAACTTTTGTCTGGGACTTGAAGGAAATGAAAAAAATAAAGACACTTACGGAGAAAAGAGGAAATTTCTTCAAGGGACTTAATCATTTTGGGGCCAATACGGCCACCTGGGATCAGGATTTTCTCATTCTGGCGGACGATGAGCTGAAGATCTATACAAGCGATATGGAGCCGCTGCATGTGATCAAGGGAATGGCTTTTGCGCCGGATGCGATCAAAATACATGAGGGTGTTTTGTGGGCTTGCGGAGATTTTATCAAAGGATGGAAGACCAATAGCTGGGAAGAAATATACTCGAAACGACAGGACGGTCTTATATACAGTATGGACATTGATGTGGATGGGATTCTGTATACAGGTTATCAGGATGGCAGTATATCCGTTTGGGTCATTCAGGAATTATTGGAAACAGAATTCAGGTACAGCCATGGCGGGACCATTACACATGTAATCGATAACGAAAAATACCTGGTAACCTCATCAGATGATAAATCAATCGTTGTCTGGAACAAAGATGGTACCGGCGTAAATCGTTATCTAAGCAATGACAGTAAAATTGCGGTTTGTTGTTTTGTTTCGGGGAATGAGATCATCATCATCGAAGATGCTTGCTGCAAATTATTGAACATTGATTCAATGCAAATCCTAAAGGAAGTACAGATCTGTCGATATGTAAACATGCAGCATACATTTATACGTGGCAACCTGATGTATTTCTCCATGGTGGGTCAGTTCCCAAGAATATTAAACCTGGATGATTTTACATTGCAGGAAATCAGATTCAGGACAGCTATTTATGAATTTTCAAATGAGGTTGACAACAAGATAATCGGATGTGGTTATACTTCACTTCCCGATGAATTCGATGATATTGATCTGGATAAGCGTAAAAAGGAAGAAGAACTCATTGAAGCACCTGTTGTGTTGATCGACCTTACCACCAACGAGGTAATAAAAGAGTTTTGGTTAAAGGGTACCGATATCTATGGAAAATGGGGTAATACATTTGCATACCCTACCTGTGCATACCAGGAAAAAGACTGGTTTCTGGTGGGTTATTCCAACGGCCATATTGCCCGGTGGAGAAAAGATGGAGACAAACCGGAAATATTGATCGAACCGGGTGATGGCTATGTTCACAGCATTGATAAAATGTCCAACGATTTATATGTAGTATCCTCGGGTCCTGACTATCCTTATGCAATCATAGATGAACAACTCAATGTGGTCCAAAATGAAAAATTGAACAACTATTCCAAAATCGAGCTCTACGATAAGGAGAAAAACATCATCGTGGTGGTGAAAAGAAACCCCACTCATATTCTTTTCTTTGAGGCAGAGAGCCAGAAACAACTGGGAAGCATCAACTATGAATACAGCGTAGACAAAGTCTATAAAAGTGGTAATGTTTACTATGTCTTTGGAGGTGGTGGCTGCACTGGCATCTCCAGTTAATTTACGATTTACGATTAATACAAGGGTAGGAAAACGAGGTTAATTGTTATAGGGCTGTTAATCGTAATTCCAAAATCGTAAATCGTAAATCTTTCCTTACCTTTGCGGCTGAAATGAGCAGTCCTGTTATAAAGCCCTATCTGCGGCTGAGTGGTTTAGAGTCGCTTACCATTACACCTCAAACCAATTTTGTAAACGTGGGGGAACGGTGCAATGTAACCGGTTCGAGGATGTTTCTGCGTCTTATCAAAGAAAATAAGTATGACGATGCCATCCAGGTGGCCCTTGAACAAGTGAGAGGTGGCGCACAGGTATTAGATGTTAACATGGACGAAGGAATGCTCGATGGTGTAAGTGCCATGGTCCGTTTTCTTAACCTCATCGCCGCTGAACCTGAAATTGCCCGTATTCCGGTAATGATCGACAGCTCCAAGTGGGAGATCATTGTGGCAGGCTTAAAATGTTTACAGGGAAAAGGCATCGTTAATTCCATTTCATTAAAAGCCGGAGAGGCTGAATTTATCCATCAGGCAAAGATCATCAAACGATTTGGTGCTGCAGTGATCGTAATGGCCTTCGACGAAAAAGGCCAGGCTGACAGCTATGAAAGACGGATTGAGATCTGTAAAAGAAGTTATGATATCCTTACCAAACAACTAAAATTCCCTGCATGGGATATAATTTTCGATCCGAATATTTTTCCGGTTGGAACGGGTCTGGAAGAACATGCAGATAATGCCATCGATTTTTTCAGAGCTACAAAATGGATCAAAGAAAATTTACCCTTTGCAAAAGTAAGTGGCGGCGTTTCGAATGTTTCCTTTTCATTTCGTGGAAATGATAAAGTCCGCGAAGCCATGCATGCTGCTTTTTTATACCATGGAATTCAGCATGGAATGGATATGGGCATTGTAAATCCAAGCCAACTTGAAGTATATGATACGATCCCAAAGGATTTGCTGGAGCATGTGGAAGATGTAATGCTCAATCGCAGGCCGGATGCTACAGAAAGATTATTGACCTATGCGGAACAATTCAAGGGAGAGAAAAATATAAAAGACGAAATTACTGAAGAATGGAGGAATGGGTCTGTTGAAGATCGACTTGCCCATGCCTTGGTAAAAGGGATTGTTGATTTTATTGATGCGGATGTAGAAGAAGCCCGTCAGAAATATCCACGACCCATCGAGGTGATCGAAGGTCCTTTGATGGATGGTATGAACATTGTTGGTGATTTGTTTGGAAGCGGAAAAATGTTTTTACCCCAGGTAGTTAAATCGGCCAGGGTGATGAAAAAAGCGGTGGCGTATTTGCAGCCTTTCATAGAAGCAGGAAAATCAGGTGGGGTAAAAGCCAATGGAAAAATATTAATGGCCACTGTAAAAGGAGATGTGCATGACATTGGAAAAAATATTGTTGGGGTAGTTTTAGGTTGTAATAACTACGATGTGGTCGATCTGGGAGTCATGGTTCCAAGTGAAAAGATCATTGAAATGGCGATTTCTGAAAAAGTGGATGTGATCGGCCTTAGCGGATTGATCACACCCTCGCTGGATGAAATGGTCCACATGGCCAAGGAAATGCAAAGAGTTGGTTTAACGATCCCACTTTTAATAGGTGGTGCCACTACTTCTAAAATACATACGGCGGTAAAGATCGAGGAAAGCTATCCGGATGGTTTTACAGTTCATGTATTGGATGCATCTCGTTCTGTACCAGTGGTAGAGGCCTTACTAGGTGATAAGAAAGAAAATTTCGTAAAAAATATACGGGCCGAATATGTGGAGATGAGAGAAAGACATAAGAGTCAGCAATCGCTCAAAAATCTCATTTCTTTGAATGAGGCTCGTGCAAACGCTTTTGATGGTGGATGGCAGAACTATTCGCCACCTGTTCCAAATTTCACAGGTGTGAAAGTTTTTGAAAATTATTCGCTGGCCGAATTAGCAGAATACATCGATTGGACACCATTCTTCCAGACCTGGGAATTAGCAGGCAGATATCCGGCTATCCTAGAAGATAAGGTGGTAGGAACCGAGGCTACTTCCCTATTCAATGATGCTAAAGCAATGCTTAAAAAGATCATTTCGGAGAACTGGATCCAGGCCAATGGTGTGATCGGTATTTTTGAAGCAAATGCAGTTGGTGATGATATCGAGGTATATGAAGGATCAAAAGTAAAAACCGTTTTACATTCTTTACGTCAGCAAAATAAAAAGGCAGAAGGTCTGCCTAATTTTTCCCTTACTGATTTTATTGCACCTAAATCATCGGGCAGAAAAGATTATATCGGTGGTTTTGCGGTAACATCCGGAATTGGTATAGACGAAAAAGTGGCTGAGTTTGAAAGAAATCATGATGATTATTCATCCATCTTATTAAAAGCGTTAGCGGATCGACTTGCAGAAGCTTTTGCAGAAAGACTTCACCAAAGGGTTCGCAAAGAATTCTGGGGATATGCTACTGATGAAACGCTGTCGAATGAAGAACTCATTTCCGAAAAATACCAGGGTATTCGTCCCGCTCCAGGCTATCCTGCCTGCCCGGATCATACCGAAAAAAGAATTTTGTTTGATTTGTTGGAAGTTGAAAAAAATACAGGGATCATCCTCACAGATTCCTTCGCCATGTTTCCTACGGCAGCCGTAAGCGGTCTGTATTTTTCTCATCCGGGGTCAAAATATTTTGGATTGGGTAAGATCAACAAGGATCAGCTGCAGGATTATGCCAAGCGTAAATCAATGACGATCGAAACCATGGAAAGATGGTTGTCGCCGAATCTTGGGTATTAAGATCCATTATTGGTCCAGAATTTTATCTTTGTAATACCAACATCATTTCCTTGAAGAAACTCTTCACTTTATTCTCTGTTTTATTTTTTGCACCGGGTGTATATTCTCAGGCATCAGAAATGGTTGAGCGCTCCTGGGAGATCTTCGGAGACGATATGGACTCCGCAAAGATCCTGTGCACAAAGGGATATTATCTGGCTGTAGAAAAAGGGGACATGAAGACGATGGGAAGAGCTATGGCCTATCGTGCCATCTACTATGATATTGAAGCAAAAACTGATTCGGCGCTTTTTCTTTTTTATAAAGCATTGGATATTCAGGAAACAATTCACGATACCGCAGGACTTGTTACCACCTATAACAATCTGGGCATTTTCCATTTTAGTCAATATCAGTATCAAATGGCACTGGGTTATTACCAAAAGGCATATGATGTGGCCATGTTATTGAATGATCATGCCAGTGCTGCGGGATCATTGGTGAATATGGGGATCATTGAATCCTATAAGCCAGGCGGTGGTAAAGCTGCCAACTATTATTCGGAAGCTGAACGTTTATATCTGCTGGATGGAGATAGTATTTCCTTATTGCCTGTTTGGAGCAACACGGCTAAACTCTATCTGGACAAAAAGGAATATGAAAAAGCATATGAATACAATCTCAAATCAATCCAATTTCCGGATGACAATAAATCTCTGACCGATTGGATCACAGAACGGGTTTTAATGACCAATATCCTAACTCCCATGGGTAGATTTGATGAAGCAGAGAAGTATGCACTTCAGGGATTGATGGAAGCTGAAAAGAATAAAGTCCCGGAACGGAAACAATATTTATACGATGCACTGTCGCAGTTATATTTTCGAAAAGGAGATTATGAAAAAGCCTTTACATTCAGTTCAAAGTACAGGGATCTGAGGGATTCGCTCATCAACGAAAGTAAGGCTCAACAAATTGCCACCATCGAATCAGCCTATCATGTTGAGAAAACCAACAATGAAAATACAAAACTGAAACTGGATGCCGAACAACTAAAAAACAAACAACTCCGGGAGGAAAAAATCCAGTTGAGATTGTATTCTATTTTAATTGCTGCCGGGATTGGTTTGGTAATTCTGGTGATCGTGGTTCTTCTGTTGGTAAACAACCTCCGGCTGGAAAAGGTAAACTCACAACTTTTAACGGATAAAAAGAAGCATACTGAAGCGCTGTTGGAAAAAGAAAAATTGTTGATGCGTGAAGCACATCACAGGATCAAAAACAATCTTCAATTCATTAATGGTATTCTTTATCTTCAATCGAAGAATATGAAAGATCCTTCGGTTGAAAAGGCATTGTTGGAAAGCAGGAAAAGGATCCAGTCCATTTCTTTTGCGCATCAGCAGCTATATGGGAATAGCTCCGTTGAAAAGCTTAGCCTGGAAAATTTCCTGAAGGAATTGGTTGCATCAATCCGTGAATCTTCCCTGGCAACGGATTCAAAGATCGATATTGAGCTGCATATGGATGAAATAAATGTGGGGACTGATGTGGCAATTCCAATCGGTCTCATCGTAAATGAACTTTTGACCAATTCACTTAAATATGCATTTTCCAATGATGAGAACGGAAAGGTCATCATCACAATCAGGAAGGTTTCCAACACACTTGAATTGACGATAGAAGATAACGGTCGCGGGATGGCCGAAAATAGCAGTAATAATGGGTTTGGCCACCAACTGGTAAAATCCATGGCCAAACAGCTAAAAGCAGCATATCATTCAACCTCCAAAGAAGGCCTGAAACACTTCTTTTCCATTCCTGTTTCATTCACTTAGAATGTTATATTTGTATACTCACAACCCTTCATGCGTCAAACCACTTGTATACTCGTTTTTCTGGTTGGCTTGCTGTGCTTGCCGAAGGCAAATGCACAGGCAGATGATCTGATAAAAAAGGCATGGGAGATCTCCGAAAAAAAACTGGATTCCGCGATTTTTTTATGCAGGATGGCTTATCAGATATCGAAGGAAAAAGGTGATCTCAGAAACATGGGAAGAGCCATGGTTCAGCGGGCTACCTTTTACGATACCGAAGGGAAAATTGATTCTTCTTTATTCCTGTTCCAAAAATCGATCAACATACTTGAAGCAATCAAAGATACCGCAGGATTAGGCGAAGCATATAATCACCTGGGCATTTTTCATTTCACCCGATATCATATGCTACTGGCCGAAAAATATATCAGGCTCTCATACGATAAATACCAATTAATAGATGATCGGGAGAGTGCTGCCAGGGCATTGGTCAACCTGGGCATTATAGAATCGGATAAACCCGATGATCCGAATAATAAAGCATTGGAATATTTTGCTGAAGCTGAAAACTATTATTTGGAGATGAATGATTCTGATGGATTGCAGCCTTTATGGGCCAATAAATCAGTGTACTATTATACCCGGGGACAACTTGACGAAGCGTTGGCATTGGCAAAGCAGTCATTGACCTATAATCCACCTTCCAAATCCAACTATGCGAAGGTAAGTGACAGGATATTGATCGCCAGCATACTCCTGGCATTGGAAAGAAATGCAGAGGCTGAAAACTACATGCTCGAAGCTTTACAACTGGCCGAAGAATCTCATCTCCCCGAAAGAAGGCAATATGTTTATCAAACACTGGCACAGATATACGCTATTCAAAAAAACTATGAAAAAGCCTATGGGTTTATGGGGCGTTATATTGATCTCCGGGATACCATTATCAATGAAAATACTTCCCAGCAAATTGCCAGTATAGAGGCCATGTATGGTGTTGAGAAACAAAAAAACGAGATCAACCGCCTGAAAATTGAAGCGGAACAAAATGAGATCAGCCGTTTAAAGAAAGAAAAGATCCAAAACACCTATTATTTTATTCTCATTGGGGCAGGGATAGGGGTCCTTATTCTCGCCGTGGTGATTTTTCTATTGTTCAATAATCTAAAACTGGAAAAAGTGAACAGCCAGTTATTGGGAGAAAAGAAACAAACAGCAGAACTTTTACTGGAAAAAGAAAAATTATTAATGCGTGAATCACATCATCGGATCAAAAATAATTTACAGCTCATCAATAGTATCCTGGATCTTCAATCCAGAAACATACAGGATCCCATGATAAAAAAGACCTTTACGGAAAGTATGCAAAGGATACAAGCCATCTCTTTTGCGCATCAGCGGCTGTATGGAAATGAAACGGTTGAAAAACTGGATCTTTCCGGTTTTGTTACTGAACTGATCCACTCCATAGAATCTTCATTGGTAGATGGTAATTCAGGTATTAAAATCAATATCGACATAGATGAACTTAGTTTATCAACCGAAAAGGCTATCCCAATTGGATTGATTGTAAACGAATTGCTCACCAATGCGATCAAATATGCCTTCTCCGAAACGGGCCATGGATTGATCAGGGTAAGTATCAAGGTTAAAAATCCAGACCTTGAACTGGTAGTGGAGGATAATGGTAAAGGCATGGAAGACAATGTAAAAGGAAGCGGATTTGGACATCAGTTGGTGAAATCGATGACCCGGCAACTGAAAGCAAAATATTCAATATCTTTGGAACGAGGGGTAAAGCATATATTTATGATACCACTTTCTTAAACGCTGTGCATGGAGAAAAAAAAAGTATTGATCGTTGAAGATGAAGTTCTTATTGCTGAAACTTTGTCATCTATTGTAGAAGAATTGAACTATACCGTTACTGATATTTGTGCCACAGCTGACGACGCCTTAAAATCAGTCAAGTCTAATCCGCCTGATATTTGCTTACTCGATGTAAACATTGAAGGTGAGGTAGACGGAATTGATCTTGCCGCATTGATCAAAAATAAGATCGCAGTACCTCATATTTTTATTACATCGTTTAGTGATGCTGCCACCATCAACCGGGCAAAAGAAACCGAACCTTCCGCATACATTATTAAACCATATACGGAAAAGGAAGTGGAGGTAAATCTGACCCTTGCCTTTCACAAAAAAGAAAAAGAGCCCGCAGAACCGGTTAAAAAAGGGACACATGAGGATGAAGACTCCTTTTTTATTAAAGATAAACATGAGTTGGTAAAAATAAAGTTTGAGGAAATCTCTTATTGTGAAGCTGCAGATAACTATACGATCATATTTACTGATAAGACGAAATTCATCCTGAGCCAGACCATGAAAGCTGTTTTTGAGAAATTAGAGAATGGTGGATTTGTAAGAGTACATAGAAGCTATTTTGTCCGTTTTAAGGACATTGAATCAATTGGCCCCAACTACATTATCATCCAGGGTAAAGAGATCCCCCTGAGCCAAAATCACCGGCAGGACTTATTGGCTAAGATCAACCTCATTTAAAGTCTCTTAAGATCTCAGGTCGTTCACTCAATAAAAAGGCAATTTGGTGCAGATTTTAATTCCATAGGTTGGTTTTTGTCTAATATTGAGCCATCAAACACCCGAATAATGAATAAAACAAAAATTCTGATTGTAGAGGATGAGGCCCTGATCGCCGATAATCTGGCCGCAACCATCGAGGAACTCAATTATGAGGTAACAGACGTATGCGCCAATGCAGAGGATGCATTAAAGTCAATCAGGAAAAACGCACCGGATATTTGTTTGCTGGATGTAAATATTGAGGGAGAGATCGATGGAATTGATCTGGCTGAACTGATCCACAAGAAAATCCAGACCCAGCATATTTTTCTTACCTCATTCAGCGATAGTTCAACCATCGAACGGGCAAAAAAAACAACTCCTTCTGCTTACATTATCAAACCATATACCAGCAAGGAGGTTGAAGTTAACCTTGCTTTAGCTCAGCATCGTACACAGGAAATACCAATCAATGGACATGGGGGCTTATCCGATGAAAATGATTCTTTCTTTATAAAAGAGAAACACGAGTTAAAAAAGATCCGGTATAACGAGATCTCCTACGGAGAAGCGGCTGAACATTATACCATCATGTATACCAATACAGGCAAGCATATGGTGGGTCAAAGTATCACTGCTATATTCGAAAAACTGCAGGATTTTGGTTTTATAAAATTACATCGAAGCTATTTTGCCAGATTAAAAGATATTGAATCAATAGGTCCCAATTATATAATCATTCAGGGGAAAGAAATACCATTAAGTCAGAATCACCGGCAGGAACTGCTGGCCAGGATCAACCTGATCTAAACCCGAAAATTAAAAGACCCTCCTTCAGGGTCTTTTTTTTATGTAGAATATTTCATCATTCATGCAGCTTCCGTTTTGTTTCGTGAACTTATTTTCTTGTCGTTACCCTTATGAAATACTATTGACATTAAGTTAATGAAGGAGTAGTCTTTTCATCATAAACGGGAATATCCTGTCCATATTTATATGGGCAGGATTTCACCCCGGAACTGTTTAAATCGTTCAAGCAAAAATCAGGTTATTTCAAGGCGAATTAATCTACATTGATGAACTTAAATGGGATAGTGAGTCATTCCGAAATATTTTTGGACCAATCAAACTAAACTAGAAATGATGAAAACAAAATTTTTATTAATCGCTTTAGTCTACGGACTCATTCCATTGAAAGGATTCTCACAATGTCCACAGTGTATCCTTACAGGGGATTCAATTGTAAGTCTTGACACTAGTGGATTTGATCAGACCCATACCTATCAAAACGGCGGCTGGCCCAACTATCGGCTCAATGTTGTGAATGGTTCCATGCCGATCTACAATGATTCTGTATTTTACAATGGTTCGGGACAAATTACAAGAACCGTTCACGCTTACGAGGAGTATATATATACATATACAGCCGGATTAGTAACCCGGATAGATGGATATTCAATAAATACCATGAATCCCTGGACTAAAAGTTACAATATTAATTATACGGCTGGATTGATAAGCTCGATCATGCTAGATACAAATTCGGTAACCGGACAACCAAACGGATTGCCCGGAAGTTTTGTTGGTGTTACCTGGTCCAATGGCAATCCTGTAGCAATGGGTCTGGAAATCTACAAACACCTCGCTATAGATACAACATATCCCTATATTGCCCTAGACACAATATTTGCAGCCGCCATCTTTGATACAGCCTGTAATGTAAGAAGTATGCTATTTCCTGATCGGGGTGCCGAAGGGCTCCTAACCTATATGGCTGCCAATAATAGCCGGTTAACCGTATTTACTGATAGTGTTCAATTCCTTGGAGCCGGTCCAGGTGAAATTATCGAAAACAAAGTGTACACTTATAATGGTAACAATACCGTGAACAGTATTGAAATGCTTCCATCATTCTTCGATAATTACCATGAGATCACCTATTATTTTTACAACTGTAACATTGCGGGGATAGAAGAAGATATAACGGACCCATATACAATATATCCGAATCCGGTAACAGATATGCTGAGATTCAAATTCAATTCGGAAAACGAAAGAAATATTCAGCTAATTAATTCGAATGGAACTGTGATGAGTAATTTTATATTGAGTGGTTCAGAATACCAGATTGATGTTACAGGATTAAGCAGCGGAATCTATTTGGTGATGGTCATGGAAAATGGAACTGTAACCAGCAAGAAGTTTATCAAGAACTAAAGAGATTCTTAGTTCATACATGTATTAAGCGATCCGTCTTTTGACGGATCGCTTTTTTGGGCTTCTTTTCGGACCTGGTCGGTTCTGTCTATGTAAAAAGTTCATCTATTCATGTCCAAAATACCCGGTTTCAAGTAAATTATTCCCCCCCCCCCCGGGTTCAACCGAGTCTGGGAGTCAAAACAGACAAAATAATGATGAAAACCATATCCATTTTATTCACAGCCGTTGTCCTCAGCTTTTCTATAAGCTACGGACAAATAAGTTTTAGTTTTTCCACCAATACCAACACCAACACTGGAAAAAAGAACAAAGAGGACAAAAACAAAAATCAGCAAACCAACAATTCACAGAATCAGAACAATTCGTCCTTACAGGCGGATGCCACTTTCGATCCGGAATATTGCTCTATAAAGATCACACCAACCAACAATTCGTATTCTGTTGATGTAAAAGTAAGGGTAATGAATACGAAGACAAAAGTAATTCCAACAGGGGTAAAACTTAGTTATTACCTTACCAGGAATAACACAGGGATCACGGAAAGCGATCAATTACTCGCAGTGTATGAACTTCCCGAGGATCTTTGTGCCAATTGTTATGCAGGATATAGCTATAACTTTAACCTGGCCTATAAGGATTTTAAATTAACCGAAGCCGGTAATTATTATATGGCGCTTCGTCTCGACGAAGATGGTAAAGTAGAAGAAACCGATGAGGCAAACAATGACTTTGTTATTAATACACTTATTGAGTATACCGTTCCTGAAGGTGTGATTGAATACAACAACTACCAGGCGCAGGAAAATATTAAAAATGAATTCAAGAAAAACAATGCGGGGAAGATATTATTTGGTCTCGGACCGTTTGACTATAACGATCCAAGTAAAAACACTTATGTAACCAGCATTTCAATGAAGGACCTTGTTGCCACCACAGGAACAGAAGAGTATGGTGAAGAGCTGTCTTTCTATGTGATCTATAAAAGATCGCTCAAAGATCAGTTTGAAATTTTCAGAAATCAGGGTCTTGATAAAAAGGCATGGCCAACAGAAGCGAATTGGGTAAATCTAACCTATCAGATAACCATCGATGGAAAAGATTCAGTGATGTCAGCCGCTGAAACGGATATTCTCAGTTTTAAAAAGGATGTGTATAGTCGCTGGCTTACCGGTAAAAATGCCACCGGGGGTAAACTTCCCCTTCAAACCGTATTACTCGAAAAACTGTATGGTATGAGTACGGGTGAACATAAGGTAAAGATCCAGGCATTTGTGCAATCAGCTGAGGCCGGAAAAAAACAAACGGGTCCGGAAGCCATTGCTGAAGGAGAATTCACCGTTAGTATTACAACTGAAGACAAGATCAACCACTTTAAAAAATACAATGATCTCAAACCCCTAGCTAAAATGAAGAACTCCACACTGGAGGGACAAATGAAACAGTTTATCGTTAGCTATTATGCCGAAACCGAGGTGCCCATCAGTCTTACCGACATCAAGTATTTTACCATCACAGAAGCTGAGTGGACCTATGAAAAAAGTTTTACGGGAGAAATACTTTCAAGATCCATCTATACCCATTCACTGGTGCAATATAAGAATGGAACCTGCGGATATATCTGGATGCAGATCGGTGAAGATTATAAAGGTGGAGGCAGTTATTCTAATCCAAGTTTTTCATCCTATACCACAGGTGGCTGTGTGCCCTGCGAAGCATTGAAATAGTAAAAGCTGGAAGAAGGAAGTTGGAAGCACTCTTTTGGTCTTCCAACTTCCAGCTCCCGGCTTTTTTCCCTCAAAAAAAACATGGATTCACCCGGTTTGGTCAACTATCTTATATTTGATGCGTATTTATGCTTAAAATAAAACCAACCATGAACCACTTGCGAACAATTCTTTCTTTAATGATCGCCTTTTTGATCATGTCATCCTGTGGAGGTCCCAAAAAACTAAACCACGAGGATGAGGTTAGTTACTATGTATCGGTATGGAAAATATTTGACCATAATTTAAAAGGCTGGAATAATCTGATTGACACTTATAATGACGGATATAATCTATCCACCTGGAATGATGAGGGTAAACTTCAGGGAGGAAGGGTGGATACGATGTCTAATGTATTGAACGCTTATATTGCCAGTGTGGATTCCTCCATTACAAAAATAAGTGCCATTAAGGAGATTGATAAAGAAATTAATCTGGCGGAATACATGAACACCTATTTTGACCATGTAAAAAAATTCTGCCAGGGTGGACTACGCGAAGCGATAGAAAGTTTTAGAACGGGTCATAACAATCTAACGGATATTCAAAGAATGTCGGCGGAAGCCAGCGATAAGGAACAGGAGGCCATTCACAATGAAGGCAATGAGCTTCGGTATAAGTTTCAGAAATATATCGACAAACATAGAATAACCAGCGAAGAACTTCTCAGGTTACAAGGGAAGTGATCCTTGCTCCCTCAGAAAAAACCTTTGTTCACCAAAAAACAACAACACATCCTCCAACAAAGCGTACTATTGAAGGTGATTTGATAGTGTTTCCTTAACCAATCTATCTATGAATAGGGCTCCTGGCTGAAACGTCAGGGGCCTTTTTTTATGCAGACGACTTCTATTTATCTAAAACCTTGGGGACCCGAAAGTAATCAGAATCTTTTTTGGGCGCATTGAGTAAAGCATCTTCATGGGATACTGAATTATTGACCACATCATCCCGAAGTACATTCACCTCGTTGCTCATATAGATCAATGGCTCTACCTTTTCAGTATCCAGCTCGTTCAGTTTATCAATCCAGGTAATAATGCGTGACAAATCTTTCTTGATATTTTCTTTCTCCTCAGCAGAAAACTCGAGCCTCGCCAGATAGGCCAGCTTATCAACTGTTTCATTGTTTATTTCCATGATATTCCTGAAGATTTGAAAGTACAATATTATAAACTTTTTCCTTTAATTCCTCAAAATCATTGTTGCATTCAGAAGGATAGATCGGTTTCCCTACCTTTATATAAAGCTTCCCCGGGCCACCTGGTCTGAGTTTCATCAATTCTTTTTCATGAGGCAGAATGTCAAAGGAATTCAACGTGGTTACCGGAACAATGGGTGTATTTGTTTCTACAGCCATTCTAAATGCACCGGTCTTGAATGGAAGTAAACTTCCTTTATTTCGGTTTTGTGTACCCTCCGGGTAAACCAAAATACTATATCCTTTCTTAATATCCTCAATAGCACGTAAAAAGGCGGCGCCGGATTCGCTTTTACTCGACCGGTCGAATGGAATATGTGTTTTCCAGAAAAAAACCTTGAAAAGTGGAAGCTTGGCGAGTGAACCTTTCGCCATAAAATGAAAATAATTCGGAATGATCTTATATCCGGTAAGAATATCCATGAAGTTGGTATGATTCGGGGTATAGATATACACCTTATTTTTATCCAGTGGTTCTTCATACGTTACAATGGTTCTTACCCCCATAGTTACCCTGAGCCATCCCGCAAAAAAACGCTGGAGCTTCATAGATCTTAACCACCTGGATTCTTTGGCAAATAAATACCTGAAAGGCCAATAGAAAACAAGCAACCAGCCAAGGAAATTGCTGACAAAAACAATTTGCCATAAAATATTGAAAACCTTTCTAATCATAGCATCTGGGTGCAAAAATAGAATTTTAATGTTTGTTAGGATAAATGATTGATTTCTACCGGTCTTATTTATATATTTTTAAACCCGGTAAATCAAATGAAAAAGCAATTCCATATCCTCAATTCTATCGGCTTTATCGGTGGGCTTATGGTCTTGTTGGTGAATGATCATTTCTTAAAGGCAGAATTTCACAATGTACTTACCGGAAAATTATCTGATCTGGCCGGACTTTTTATTTTCCCATTGTTTCTCGTGGCGTTTTTCCCACGTTACAAAAAACATATTTACTGGATCACTGCAGTTGGATTTATCTGGTGGAAATCACCCCTGTCAAACACATTCATCGAATGGTGGAGTC
This sequence comes from Flavobacteriales bacterium, assembly GCA_025451295.1. Taxonomy (GTDB): domain Bacteria; phylum Bacteroidota; class Bacteroidia; order CAIKAF01; family CAIKAF01; genus JANWKQ01. The sequence goes on from JANWKQ010000098.1 coordinate 15,130, forward strand.
ATTCCCTGTTCAGCATTGAAAGAGTGATCGACCGGACAGATCTTTTTGCATTAATCATACTTCCCCTCTCCTATGGGTACATAAATTTATCCAAACATGTACACTTTCATCTTCATCCTTTACCCATCATTTTGATTTGTTCAATGGCTTTCATCGCAACCAGCCGATCCATGGAAAAGGTCAACCTTTATAAGGCATATTGGTTTAATTTGCCCTTGGATACCCTGCAAAAAAGAATTTATTTAAAGGAAAGGAAATATGCTCATGAAAGTAAGGATTGGGATAGAAGAGATTCATTAGAAAAAGCTGATCCCAGGTATCAGCATCCCGATTCGCTGAAAGTAAAAGATGAAATAGTAGATCGTTATGTAAACCCCAATGACAGCATTACCTATTATATTCATGCAGATGTTTGCATGAATGGGTTTCAGGCAGCCATCGTACTTACCGGAGATGAAAACAGCAGCGAAATCATTTTAATTGGATTAGAGCATCATTGCCATAAGGACAAGAACACCATCCAATACCAGTTGATCCGGATTTTCGAGGAACAATTTATTCAACCCTTGAAGTAAACTTCCTTAAACGAAACCACTATATTTGAGTCAAACCTCCAAATGCCCAGGTTATGAGGAAATCCATACTATTTTTTTTAGCGCTTTGCAGGTTGAGCATGTATGCTCAGATCACCCCCACCAACTACACCATGCAACAAAACTGGGCAGCTGGCAAAATGAAAGGGAACTTCGATATGAATTTTGATCCCAGTTTTACGATCATTTCTGAAGACACGCTTTCACAACAAATCATTTCCATTCCTTATGATACTACCTCAGGATACGACATTTTCTGTCTCTATCCTACCCTTATCCTTGGGGCCAGTTCCAATGCAGAAACACAACCCATTACTCCCATTCATAAAATAGCTGCCAACCTGGCTATTCAGCTTAATCTTACCGGTTTTAGTCAATTTGGAAGGATGTATGCTCCCTATTACCGGCAGGGAAATGTAGCCACCTTTTCGTTGGCTACCTCTTTTGCGCAACAGGCAGGTGTATTGGATACCGCTGTAACGGATGCATTGGCCGCCTTCGATTATTATATGCAGAATTATAACAATGGAAAGAAGGTCATCCTGGTAGGTCATTCCCAGGGTTCTATGGTGATCGGAATGATGCTTCGTCAAATGGAGATCAACCCTTCCTTTCAGCCTTATTTACCCAAAATTTTCCTTGCCGTTATGATGGGTCCTGAATCCGGACCTTTTGCCCAACAGTCAGCCACCATTGGTGGCTGGTGGCAGAATATTCCTATTTGCCAGTTGCCTACTGATACAGCTTGTGTAATGACCTGGGGAACTCATAAATTTGGAAGTCCGCTTCAAACACTGGTGAACCTTATTCCGTTCAATGATCAACTGGTTGCCAAGGGATATATGTATCAGAATCTGGATACAAGTATTCATTGGGTATTGAATGATCCGTTAGGTTTCTCCTCTACACAAAAGATCATCAATTATTCAACCTATCCGGGTTCCGTATGTCAGGCGGTTTTTGGAACTGATTTTAATGTAAGTACCTATTATGTTGCTTATACCAATATGTATTATGGTAATATTTCGGCACCCAATCATGCTAACTATGGATTGATGGTGCAGCGCATTCCAGGTATTCCTGGTGATAACCGGCTTGACCCGGTGGATTCTGCTGGTACAGGTGACCTCCATGTATATGATGGAGATATTGCCATTGGTGATGCCATTTGTCTCATCTATCAGAAAATGGGACAAACCTGTCCATACCAGTATAATATCGGGATAGAAGAACAATCTCCCAATGCTCCTCATATTTTTCCGAATCCGTTTTCAGATGTATTGAATATTCAGCCAGTCGTGGATGGAAATTACCAGGTACAAATTCAAAATACCCTGGGTCAGATCTTTCTCCAATTGAGCATCGATTCAAATGTTCAGTTAAATACCTCTTCCCTGTCGGCAGGAATCTACTATCTTAGCATATTGAATAACCAGCAAAAAATTTCCTACAAA
>JANWKQ010000099.1 GCA_025451295.1 Flavobacteriales bacterium
CCTAAATTGGCATGTTTATCGTTTACCTTATCAACACTTAGATCTTGAAAGAAAAATCCCAACATACGAAGCAGGAGGAAACACAGACAGTACTTTTATCAGGGAAGAAAAAACGTATGAAGAAATTAGCCACGTATCTTGTTTTGTTTTTACTGGTCACCGGATTATTCGGGGCTGGAATGGTGCTAAATGATCATTTATATCAAGGTAACAATAAACCGATCGATACTGATACACTTCCTCCTTTCATTGATCCAAAAGCAGACAAATGGGTAGATTCTGTTTTTAATACACTAACACCGGATGAAAGAACTGGTCAGCTTTTTATGGTAGCTGCCTATTCCAAAACAACTTCCCCCAATGAGGAGATCACCTCATTAATCAAAAATCAAAAAATTGGCGGGCTTATCTTTATGCAAGGTGGACCTGGTCGTCAGGCCATTCTGAATAATTACTACCAATCTATTTCGAAAGTACCACTCATGATCGGCATTGATGGAGAATGGGGGCTTGCCATGCGTTTGGATTCATCGATGAAATATCCATGGCAAATGACATTGGGGGCGATCCGTGATAATAAGCTCATTTACGACATGGGTGTTGAAATTGGTCTGGAATGTAAACGAATGGGGATCCATGTAAACTTTGCACCTGTAGTTGACATCAATAACAACATAAAAAATCCGGTGATCGGAGCACGGTCATTTGGTGATAACCGGGTAAATGTTGCCGAAAAAGGAATTGCCTACAGTCTTGGAATGCAAGCCTCCGGCGTACTTGCCAATGCAAAACATTTTCCGGGACATGGAGATACGGATAAAGATTCGCATAAGTCCTTACCAACCATCATGCATGATAAAGCAAGACTTGATTCGATTGAATTATATCCGTTCAAAAGACTCATTGCTGCAGGAGTAGGATCGATGATGGTAGCACATTTATATATTCCGGCTTATGATCCAACACCGAATACAGCAACCACGTTATCATCGGCCGTAGTTACTGATCTTCTTCAAAACCAACTTGGATTTAAAGGTTTGATCTTTACGGATGCCCTGGGTATGAAAGGAGTTGCCAGTTATAACGAACCGGGAATGGTCGATATGAAAGCATTGAAAGCCGGTAATGATGTTTTGTTATTTTCGGGTGATGTCCCTGAAGGTATCAAACAGATCAATGCAGCCATTGCGAGAAATGAGATAAGCAGGGAGCTCGTGGATACCAAATGTAAAAAGATCCTTCGTGCTAAATACTGGATGGGGCTTCATAAAAACAAAACGGTTTCATTGAAAAATCTGGATGCAGATCTGCACACAATCAAGGCAGATCTGGTGAACAGAAAACTGATCGAAAACTCGCTGACCTTGTTGAACAATACCGATAGTCTGATTCCGCTGAAGCGACTAGACACGTTAAAAATCGCTACGCTTTCTATTGGTGAAGAGAACAAGAATATGTTCCAGAAAAGAGTGGATTCTTATGTAGAAGCAGATCACTACAATATTGTTGAAGATCTTGACCAATCATTGATTGATAAACTAATGCTTAAGCTCAAGAAGTACAATTGCATTTTGGTGTCTGTCCATAAATCCAATGGATCACCTTTTAAAAGTTATACGATCACGTCACAGACAAAAAATATTGTTGAACAATTAAACACCGCTAACAAAACAGTGATTGTTTCTGTATTCACCAATCCATATTCACTGATCGATTTTAAAGAGGGATTAAACTGCAAAGGTTTGATCATGGCATATCAGAATTCAGATCTGGCGATGGATTATACGGCGCAATTGATATTTGGTGGTATTGGAGCGAAAGGCATGCTACCTGTATCGTTGCATTTTAATTACCCTTACGGTTATGGTTTATTAACCAATCCATGCAGGTTAAAATATGCACCTGCGGAAGAAGTCGGTGTAAATTCGACTCAGTTCTATAAAATTGATGACATCGTAAAAAAGGCTATTGAGGATACCGTGTTTCCTGGTTGCCAGATCTTATGTGCAAGAAAGGGTGTGGTTTTTTATAACAAGGGTTTCGGACATTATACCTACGACAATAAAAAAGCGGTAGATGAAAATTCGATCTTTGATGTGGCTTCTATCACTAAGACAAGCACCTCTCTTCCAAGCATCATGAAAATGTATGATGACGGAAAAATAGATCTCTACAAAACCATGGGAGATTATTTACCCGAACTGGTGGGTACCGACAAGGCAGGTATTATCCTTATTGATCAGCTTACGCATCAGGCGGGTTTGAAACCGTGGATCCCATTTTATACGGCAACATTGGATCCGGACTTCACCTTTAAAAAAGAATTTTATGATTCCGTTTATAGTGAGGCGTATCCTTTGAAAGTGGCCGATAATCTTTTTGCTAAAAAGGGAATGGAAGATTATATGTTGGAACAAAATATTCTAACACCCCTTAATAACACCCGAAAATATAAATACAGTGATCTTGGATTTTACTTCTGGTTGAAGATCATTGAGAAGTTTTATGGAAAACGACTCGATCAATTTGTAGCAGAAAATTTCTTTAGCAAGCTGGGTTCAGCCACTACGATGTTCAATCCGCTCGATAAATTTCCGAAGGAAAGGATCATTCCTACGGAGGATGACAAGATCTTTCGCAAGCAAATGATCCAGGGTTATGTGCATGACCAGGGAGCTGCCATGGTTGGCGGTGTTGCCGGACATGCGGGATTATTCACTACAGCAAATGACCTCGCTAAGTTATATCAGATGTTCATGAACAATGGTACCTATGGAGGAGAAAGATATATTAAGGAAACAACGGTAAAGGAATTTACACGTTGCCAGTTTTGTGCCAATGGAAATCGCCGCGGTATTGGTTGGGATAAGCCTGACCCAAATGGAGATGGAGGTACAGCATGTGATTGTGTTTCTTTATTGAGTTATGGTCATGCTGGTTTTACAGGATGTCTTGTTTGGGTGGATCCTAAAAACGAGTTGTTGTATATATTCTTTTCGAATCGTATCCATCCGAGCGCTGAAAATACCAAGCTCGTAAAAGAAGGTCAGCGTGCCTTGGTACAGCAGGTGTTCTACGATGCCATTACCAATTAATTTTTGTATCCGGGCACTAGTGGTTCACCACTAACTTTTGTCCGGATAAACTACTTCTCGGTTTAATTAAATAAATCCCATTCTTGAACGAATGAAGATCCATTCTCTCACCGGATTTCAGTAAACCAGAAATTATTATCTCACCATGCATATCAGATACATCGACCCATTGCTGATCGTCCGGATTTTCAAATTGAATGATCACAAAGTCCGAAGCGGGATTTGGATATATCGTGAATTTATCCATCTCCGTATTTTCGACCCCGGCAAAACCTGTAGGATTTAGATTGATGGTGATGGTATCAGTAAAAACACAAGAGTCGATCGTTAAGGGTAAAAAATTAGAGACATATAATAAAAAGTCAACCGTATAATTAGCTGGAATAGCTTGTATCACATCATAATAAATCTCTACTGCATTTGTATCATTGATATTCCATGAAGATGCAAAAACATTCCATCCGGCACTGGAGCTATTTAAGGTCATGCCTGTTGGCAAAGGCGTGATAGCTTCCAGCCTCGTAAGTGGATACGCAAAATTGGTGGCTGATGTATTGGTGAGTGAATATTTGATTACCGAGTCACCGGTAAACGTAGAAGTCTCAAACACAAAACCAGCATTATGGGCCAAAGGCATGGATTGGCAAGTAACAAATTGGGCAAAGCCGGTTTGCGTGCCAACGGCGAACAGAAACAACAGGAATAATTTTTTCATGACTTCTTCATTTAATAATATTCAACGAAGTTAGTCTCCAAAAAACCTTCAACCAATATTTCGGACCGATTTAAAAAGCAGATTTTTTACCAACGGATGTAAATTTATTCATCCGAAGCAAAATACTTCCCAATACGTGTATAAATCATCCCTGAATTGATGGTGTTCTACCACCGATTCCTTCTCTAGGCTTGATGCAGGTAAATAGTGTTCACCGCATGTAGCTTGCAATGGGCAATCTTCTCAATGGCCGGCTTCGCTGAATGATGGTGTAATCCTTTGCCAACAGCCGGAACAAATGGAGAAGGATAGATCAGTGATGAAAACAAGACTACAATAAATAGTTTCATAGAATCATATTTTAAGTTTACACTGCAAAGGTGGAGGAAAGCGAAGTACCTGTAAAGAAGGTAACATACGCCAATCGCTACGTATTTTACGAACCCGGATGCGGATTGGGCACGAATGGCTCGCTCCGTCTAGGAATAGACGCCCTAAAAATATTAATAAACCTTGGTTGCAGTGTTTTCCTTTCTATCTGTTTGATTAAAATAGAAATGTCCATCCCCCGGTTCTACAACAGTGGTCATGTTTACTTTAGTTACCTGAAATGTATCAAGTGATTCCCAATCTACATCCAGCGGTTCCATATATTCTTCGTCTACATAAATGTTCCACTGTTTATTTTGCTTTTTAAGGAAAGAATTGCAGGAATATGAATATCCCGCATCTCCCAATAAATCGGCCAGGACAACGGTCTGTGTAACGTGTTTATCCCCGCTGTTGTAGAGGCAACCATAAAACCTGCTGTTCCAATACTCTCCACCTGATCGGACAATGAGAAAATAGAATCCTAGATCAAGCTTGATCTTATAGTAGCCTGTGGGTCCTTTTTCCACTTCGTCAGTCATAAAATTCATCAGATCTTCCGCAGCTTCCAATTCAAATATTGGATAATACACACTATCAATCACCTGTCCCTTGAGATTCATTGGTGCATTTGGATTGTCGTAAATGGCACTGTAGTCGGCTGCAAAAATACTCAGTGTATCGAGTTTATATGTTGTAAAATAATCGAGGAATTTTTTTCTTTTATAGACACCGCATGAACTGGCTAACGTAAGCAGAGCGATACAAAAAACAAGTGTTGGTCTGGATCTCATGAATGGGTCAGTTAAGTTTTTCTTCGATAGAGGTAAGGTAATTGGTTTCAAAATCGTCAATATTTCCCCAATTTTCCCCGTCCACCAGAATATTACCATTGGTTACTTCTCCAATGCAAATACAATTGGTATTGGAAGCAGCAAACATCTTTTCTAACTCCGGAGCATGAGATGTTGAAACGGAAATAATGGCTCTTCCCTGCCCTTCTCCGAATAGGTAGGCATCTTTACGCAGATCTTTGGCCGTTGCAATTGAAAATCCTTTATTATTTACAAAGGATGATTCCAGTAACGCAATCGAAATACCACCATCCGATACATCGTGAACAGAAATGACCAATCCTTTACGGATAGAATTTTTAATGGCCTGGTGAAGCTCATATTCTTCATCCAAATTAAAATACGGAGCCGGCGTATTTTTATTTCCTATGTATGAATATACATATTCGGAACTGGCAATATCATTGGTGATCTTTCCAACTAGATAAATTTTATCACCTGTATTTTTAAATCCAAGACCTGTTTGATGTTTTTTATTTTCGACGATACCCAGCATACCAATGGTGGGTGTTGGAAATACCGGAACCACTTTATCTCCTACTTTACTTTGGTTATAGAAACTTACATTCCCACCGGTAACAGGGGTTGCAAATTTCAGACAAGCGGTACTCATTCCCTTAATAGCTCCTACAAACTGCCAATATGCTTCCGGGTTATAAGGATTTCCAAAATTCAAACAATTGGTGATGGCTGATGGCACTCCACCGCTGCAAATAATATTCCTGGCCGCTTCACTCACTGCGATCATCGTTCCGATCTCCGGATCTGCCTGCACGTAACGTGAATTACAATCAACCGTAACAGCCAATGCTTTTTCAGAATCTTTCAAATTTACAATGGCAGCATCGCTTGGTTGATTGGTGCTCATATTAATGGTTCCCACCATACTGTCATATTGATTATAAACCCAGCGTTTCGATGCAATATTTGGATGTGAAATTAAAAACTGAGCAACTTCTTGATAGTTTTTCGGTTGTTGAATATGATCCGGATCGAATTTTTTTGCTTCTGCGTAATAAGCAGGTTCTTTATATTCTCTTTCATATTGTGGAGCTCCTCCACCGAGCACCAGATGCTCTGCATATAATTCTGCTACCGGTTCACCATTAAAACTGAATTTCAATAATTCACCCGCCGTTACTTCACCAATATTGGCACAAGGCAGATCCCATTTATCAAATATTTTTTCAATGATGGCTTCCTGTCCTTTTTTAACCACCACAAGCATTCTTTCCTGCGATTCGGAAAGCAATAATTCGTATGGCTGCATTCCGCTTTGACGGGTGGGAACTTTATCGAGATAGATCTTCATTCCATGTTCACCTTTGGCACTCATTTCGGCCGTGCTGCAAATAATACCTGCTGCACCCATATCCTGCATACCAACCACAGCTCCCGATGCGATGACTTCCAAAGATGCTTCGAGTAGTAATTTTTCCTGGAATGGATCTCCAACCTGAACGGCAGGGAGATCTTTTGCTGAATCTTCCGACAGGTCACCACTTGCAAAAGCTGCTCCACCAATCCCGTCTTTTCCAGTTGCAGAACCCACAATATAAATAGGATTACCTACACCATATGATGTGGCGCTAATGGTTTGTCCTTCTTTCACGATTCCTACACTCATTGCATTTACCAACGGATTTTGTTCGAAGGCATCATCAAAAAATACTTCACCCCCAACGGTTGGGATTCCAAAAGAATTTCCATAGTTTCCAATTCCTTTAACCACTCCCTTCATGATCCATTTGGTTCGGTCGGAATGAATATTTCCAAACCTCAAAGAGTTTAACTGGGCAATGGGCCTTGCTCCCATGGTAAAAATATCACGGTTAATTCCTCCAACTCCGGTTGCTGCACCCTGATAAGGTTCTATCGCAGATGGATGATTATGAGATTCAATCTTAAAACAACAGGCGAGTCCATCACCGATGGCAACCAACCCCGCATTTTCTTCACCCGCTTTCGCAAGCATATGAGGTCCTTCCTTTGGAAGGGTTTTAAGCCATTTAATGGAGTTCTTATAAGAGCAATGCTCACTCCACATTCCGCTATAAGCACATAGTTCAGTAAAATTGGGTACCCTCCCTAGTTTTTCTTTTATTTTTTCAAATTCTTCGGGTAAAATTCCCAACTTTTTCGCCGTATCTACCGTGGTCAATTGCTCTGACATTTCTAATAATTTGGTGCAAAATTAAAAAATAGCCTTGGTTGTTAAAGGCTATTATCAGGTTATTGCTGACAGTTTTTGAACTTTTTATTTACTGCAGGATCAGCTTGGAAACCATTTTCCTGGTTGAGGTCAATACCACCACAAAATAAGCTCCTTTGGGCCAATGAAGGGATTGGTTTGTCTGCCATGGAGCTGAACTGATGGATTGTGGCATAATGATCAAGCTACCTTGTTCGTAAGAACCATCATATACCAGTCGTCCATATATATCATAAATATGGATAACCGCATCCTCATCTGTTTCAATGACGAAATAATCAGCAGCAGGATTCGGATATAACTTAAATCCATCCTCATTTGTTTCAAGTCCAAAACCCGGGATTGTTTGAATCGTAATAGAATCCGTTGCAGTACAACCATTCGTATCCGTTACGGTTAACACATAAGTGCCTCCCGCGAGATTCGTAATATCCTGAGTGGTGGATGAATTGCTCCATAAATAGGTATAACCCGGAGTTCCACCATTCACGGTTGCATCCACGGTACCATCTAAAGCAAACATAATGGATTCATCGGTTCCACTTAATGAAATACCAATCACAGGAGGAGAACTGGTTGTAACGCTATCGGTTATCACACATCCATTGGTATCGGTTATGGTTACCATAAAAGTTCCCACTGGAAGGTTTTGCGTATTAGAAGTAGTATCTCCGTTGCTCCATAAATAAGTATATCCCGGACTCCCCCCAGACACCATCACTGACCCGGTTCCATCGGCTCCCCCAAAACAGTTGGCATCCCCAGATGAAGTGCTGGTAACCAAAGCTGAAGGTTCCGAAATAGTAGTTATTGTCGAAACCGTGCATCCATTGTCATCGGTCACAATAACAGTATAGGTACCTGCAAACAAAGTGCTTACAGATCCTGTAGAATCGCCGGAACTCCAGTCATAATCATACGAACCAGTGCCTCCAACGGCGGTGATAATGGCACCTCCATCATTCAATCCGTTGCAGCTTGCATCACTGTGTGATTCAAAAGCAAACATTTGTGGTGGTCCATTGATGTTCACTGCGGAAGATGTTAGACATCCATTCACATCTGAAACCGATAGAAAATAACCGGCAGCCGGAAGTCCAATGATGGTTGCCGTCGTGTCCCCATTGCTCCAGGCATAGGTATAACCCGGTGTTCCGCCAGATACATTGGCTGTAGCTGTTCCTGTGCTATCTCCGTAACATAGTGTACTGGTAAATAGGATGGTATCAATGGTTGGCGCCCCAAGATCATTGATGATCACGGTATCAATGGTTGCACAATTGAAAGTATCATTTACCGTAATGATATAAATTCCCGCAGGTACACCGGCGATCGTATCATTTGGCGAGCTAGGCATGGTATTCCAGCCATAACTATACCCGGTAGAACCGGTAGCCGAAACCCATGCCATTGCGTTGGATCCGTTACAGATAGCTGAAGTATTTCCTGTGGTAAGGGTGGGGAAATTCCCGACATGCAGCTCATACCCATCATATTGATATGGAAATGCAACAGTACCAAATAGTGGATGATAAGCCTCCCCGGTTATATAAAACGAAAGATAATAGACTCCTGGTGAGGGTGGTACTCCATAAATCTGAAAACAACCAGAGGTTCCTCCGTCGAAGTGACAACTACCAGGGTTGCATACAAAGGACATTCCCGGAGGAAGACCGCCAACACTATCGATCTGGAAGTAGTTAATAGTAAATGTATATCCGAAGACGGTGGTGTCTGGTGGAACAACCAGGGTAAAGTCCTGGAGGTAAAATGCTCCGGCACAGCCAGTAGTCAGATTAACGGAAGTATCCGGATAAACACCTGGTTGAGTATAAGATGTATCAGCCACACAAAGTTGTGCCTGATTCATATTAATAAAGAAAGTAGTAGAAAGGATGAGAGTTAAATACTTCTGAAGAGTTGGTATTTTCATAAAATGCGATCTTCTACAAATTTACAAATTCGGCGGACATAGAAAAATTCCGCCTTGATTAACCTACTCAAACAATGAAATCATTTACTCAGGGAAGTATATCAGCGACTCAAATAAAGAATATTTTAATGGGAATAATTTAATAAGCTGATCCGCAGTAACGTAATTTGTAAGAACCAAAATCTCTCTTATGAAAAAAATGGCCCTGGTTTTTGCTGTTGCAGCAATGATGGTGATGGCTTCGTGTGGCAGTTCTGCAGCAGCGAACAAGATGGCAGATGAAATGTGCGCTGCCATGGAAAAATATGACTATGATGATCCCATGTCTATTATCGATGCGGCGAACGATGTAAATGTGATCAGCAAGAAAAGTGAAGAATATGGAACTGTTACGGAAGGTCAGCTAAAAAAAGCGATGATGAAAAAATGTCCCGAAGGATGGAAGAAATTTGACTCTCTGAAAGGCAAATAAACCGCCTCTTGTAGGTAAAAAAAGAAAAAGCTATATCATGGGGATATAGCTTTTTTTATTTTGACATATGAAATATCTTATTCGCAGATCTCCCGTTTCGCAAAGAAAAAAGATCCTTCAATCCCGGCGTTTTCGTCACTATCCGAACCATGAACCGCATTAGCCGCAATTGATTTAGCATATAGTTTTCTGATGGTACCCTCGTCCGCTTTGGTTGGATCGGTAGCTCCTATTGTCTTTCTGAATGCTTCCACAGCATTTTCCTTTTCGAGTATAGCAGCTACTATCGGGCCTGATGACATATAATTCACCAATTCTCCATAAAACGGTCTTTCTTTATGTATTTCATAGAACTTACCTGCATCTTCAACAGTCAACCGGGTATATTTTAAAGCCACTACTTTAAAGCCAGCCTTAATGATATGATCAATAATTGCCCCCATAAAACCATTTCCGATTGCATCCGGTTTGATCATTGTAAATGTTCGCTTACCTGCCATGTTTTCTATATGTTTAAATATTTATGCTGAAATTTGGCGCAAAATTATAAACTTTACAGAATAATTGATTGGAAGTAAGCCTATTTATGTCAGATTTAAAAACATTAACTATCCGGGACCTCGGTCATTCTATCCTTGGAAGTCACCAAATAGTGATCATACCCCATAAGAACCCTGATGGTGATGCAATAGGCTCTTCACTTGGACTCTGGCATTATCTGAAGGAAAAAAAACTGAACTGTTCGGTGATTGTGAATGACTCTGTTCCGGATTTCCTGTATTTTCTTCCGGAAGTTGACCAGATCACAACCTTCGAGTCAGATCCTGAAAGATCTAAAGGCCTTATGGCCAGAGCAGATATGATTTTCTGTATGGACTATGGTCAATTGCACCGTTGTGGAGATCTTCAAGGTCATATCGAGTCATCCAATGCCACCAAAGTGGTCATCGACCATCATCCGAAACCTGAGACCAATTTTGATTTCATGTATCACCAGATCGCTGCCAGTAGCACCAGTGAATTGGTTTATATGTTTTTAAAAGAGCTGGATCCCGGTTATATCTTTTCAAAGAATGCAGGAATGTGCCTTTATACAGGTATTCTCACGGATACCGGTTGTTTCAGACATGCATTCAGGCCGGAAACTTTTATGACAGCTGCGGAATTGCTGAAGACGGGAATTTCTTATGAATTCATCGTCTCCAACATTTTCGATACCAATACCCCTGAAAAAATGAAATTGATAGGATTTGCGCTTGATCAAAAGATGAAGATCCTGAAAGAATACAGAACCGCCTATATTTCAATCTCCTTTGAAGAGTCCGAAAAATTAGGTCTTAAAAAAGGCGATACGGAGGGACTGGTGAATTATGCGCTCAGTATACAGAATATGGTGGTAGGCGCTTTTTTCTATGAGAGGGAAAAAGGAAAGACAAAAATATCTTTACGGAGCAAAGGCAATTTTGCGGTGAATGAGATGTCGGGCAAATATTTTGGGGGTGGTGGGCATAAAAATGCCGCCGGTGGCGAATTTGCGGGCACGGCAGAAGAATCGGTTGCCAAATTCCTGGATATTATACCACAATATAAAGATGAATTGGCCAGTTTAGAAATAGGAAAACGAGACTAAACATCATGAGACTTAAATTTATTCCAATCATCTGTATCCTTTTGGCTTTAGCTGCATTTATTTCATGTGGGAGAAAACCAAAAACACAGCAGGTAAAAGTGAATATCAAGGCATTCGAAAATCCGCTTGAGAAAAAAAATAAACAGCTCACAAAAGATGAGAAAAGAGCCATTGATTCTTACGTAATACGAAATGGTTTTGATATGATCGAAACCGGTACCGGTGTTCGTTATATGATCTATGAAAAGGGAAAAGGAGCTGCCGCGAATACAAAAGATATTGTCCTCATCGACTTTGATATTAAACTATTGGACGGCACCATTTGTTATTCATCCAGGACAACAGGGGCTGAAGAGTTTGTGGTGGACTATGATAATGTTGAAAGTGGGTTGCACGAAGCAATCAAATTCATGCATCAGGGAGATAAAGCCATCATCATCATTCCATCACACAGGGCTTTTGGTCTGGCAGGTGATCAGGACAGGATCCCACCTTTGAGTACAGTTGTTTATAATATCACTCTGTTAAAAATCATCAAAAGATAATATTTCATGTCAACAAGGATCACCAAACCTTCATTCTTCTTATTTTCCATTCTATGTATTTTAACCATGGCTGCCTGTAACAAAGGGCCTTTAAATGGATACAAAAAAATAACCAAAGTATTTGGTTACCAGATCCTGAGTGACATGGATACCGGGACAAAAGCTGGTTCCGGGGTTTATATGATCGCGAATGCAGTGGTGATGACAGATAAAGACTCTGCAGTGTCAGATCCTAATCTGGGCGGTGGCTTTTACCTGCAAATACCTTTACGCAAACCCCAACCAGGCTCCGATCTGATGATCGGCTTTCAAAAACTGAGTGATGGAGACAGTGGTGTATTCATTATGCTGGCTGATACCTTTTTTTCGAAACTCAACATGAATGTACCCATGCCGTCGAATGTTAAGTCAGGCGATTATGTAAAGTTATATATCGAGGTACTACAATTGCTCGATTCTACTGAATATGAGCATTGGCTGGAACAAAAAGACTTCGAAAACAAAGCAATGGCTCATCAGATGTTTGACGAATATATCAAGGCCACAGGCATTACCCAGGAACCGGATAATAATAGTATCATTCGAATTGTGGAAAAAGAAGGAAAAGGCAAATCTCCCATATATGGGCAAACGGTCGTTGTCAACTATATCTGCCTATCTATGGCGGGCCAAGAAATCTTTAATACCTATTCAGAAGGTGTTCCGCATGAATTCGTTTTGGGCGATAATGCAATTATTCAGGGTCTCAACCTATCATTGATCAAAATGAAAAAAGGTGAAAAGTCGAGGTTGATCATTCCCTACTATCTTGGCTATGGGGAAGTTGGAGCGCCAAATGTTCCACCTTATACCCATTTGCTGATGGAAGTGGAGTTGATGGAAATTAAATAAGAAGCCGAAATAGTGTATATTTATCGACAATGAAAAAAATCACAAAACTATGTTTGGTTCTTTTGGCAGTTGGATTAATAAGCTGTGGACCATCTCCTAAATCACTTGCAAAAAAATATTGTGATTTAAGCGAAAAGTATAAACAGGCCGAGACAGATAAGGATAGTTCAAAAATGTCGGAATATTTGGCGCAAATGGCAGCCATGGATATGGAACTCCTAAAAAAATATCAGCATGCAAATCCAGAGCTTTTATATCAATATGTAAAACTGAAAGCCAAATGCGAACCTAATTCGCCAGACCAAAACAATTTACCCCAATAACTAAATGCCACCCATTCAAGAAGGTTCAAAAGCTCCAGATTTTACCGCAAAAGATCAGGATGGAAAAGAGGTGAGCCTTCATGAGTTTTTAGGCCAGAAAGTGATCCTCTTCTTTTATCCACAAGACAATACACCCACCTGTACCGTGGAAGCCTGCAACTTAAGAGATAATTATCAGGCGTTGGTAAGAAAGGGATTTGTGGTTCTCGGAATCAGCCCAGACAAAGAAAAAAAGCATCAGAATTTTATTAAAAAATATCATTTGAATTATTCGCTGATCACTGATCCCGATCTCATCGTACATACTCTTTATGGAACATGGGGGGCCAAACAATTATTTGGACGCAAGTACATGGGTACACTTCGGACTACCTTCATAATTGATGAGAAAGGAAAGATCATTAAAATGATCGATAAGGTGGTTGCCAAAAATCATGCTGCACAAATATTAGCTGCTCTTAAATAAGTAATGGAAACGGTCCGACTCAATAAAGCAATCAGCGATACGGGCTTTTGCTCGAGAAGAGAAGCGGATAAGTTGATCGAACAAGGCAAAGTTACCGTCAATGGAAAACCTGCAGTACTGGGTACAAAAGTTTTGGAAACGGATGTGATAGAAGTAGATGGAACCCCCATAAAAAAGAAAACGGAAGCTGTTTATCTGGCTTTCAATAAACCCAGAGGAATCACATGTACCACAGAGCGGCATATCAAAGGAAATATTATCGACTTTATCAATTATCCAGAGCGGATCTTTCCAATTGGAAGATTGGACAAGGATTCGGAAGGTCTTATTTTTCTAACGAATGATGGTAACATCGTGAATAAAATACTGAGAGCCGGAAATAATCACCAGAAAGAATATCATGTAACAGTGAACCGAACAATCACGGATGATTTCATCGATCAAATGAGCAATGGAATACCAATCCTCGACAAGATCACTCAAAAATGTAAAGTACGACAGATCGATTCACATAGTTTTAATATCGTACTTACCCAGGGCTTAAACAGGCAGATCAGAAGAATGTGTGATTATTTAAAATTTGAGGTAACGCGTCTCAAACGCATTCGGATCATGAATATTAAACTAGAGGGGATTTCTACAGGTGATTGGAGAAATCTTACTGAAAAGGAAATAGACCAGATCAAAAAGTTGGTGGCTGATTCGGTGAAAACGGAAGAAGCATCGAACTCAAAAAAATAACATAGGTTTATACTGGATGTTTACTCAACTCCAGTTTCCGATGAGCCATCACCATTCTGATTTCACCAAAAGAATAGGCATCCCCCAACAATTGTTTTACGGGACTTAAAAGTTCCGTTTCCAACTCAACAATCACTTTGAGTATCTCTTTCAGTTTTTTATCTGTCATAAACTCATGCACACCCAACTCTCCGGTTTCAATAAAATGACTCAAATGCCCTTCAATGGTGGTAATAGCCATTCCTCTTTCAATGGCAATTTCCTCCATACTCTTACCTGATTTATATAAATCGAAACTGATCTTTTGGGTCGTTCCTCTTTCTTTTTTCTCCTGCTTCTCTTTTTTTATCTTTTCCTTTACTTCTTTCTGAGTTTGGGACGTCGGTTTTTGTTCCGGTTTCAGAGCTATCAGCATGTCAGTATCATCGATGATACACTGAACGATTTTTTGAGACCTGAGAATATAGCTTAAATGGTTTTGATAAAAAGTTCTCACCATTTGGAGGTCCTTTACTTTTTTCTTCACCCTTTTCATGGAATTGAGGATCGAAATCGTATCATCCACGTGGTCAAGAATGGTCTGTATTTCTTTTTTAAAATAAGAGGTGGCTGATAATAATCGTTCATTAATCTCCGAAAACTCATTTTCTTGTTTGATCGCAAAGAGCCGTTCCAATTGATAAACAAACTTATCCCCTACTGATTTAAGTTCTTTTGTAGATGACTTGATCAATAAAATTTTCTGGTTAACCGAACCTGCATCCTCAATGAGCATGAGTTTTTTCTGGCTCACGAATTCATCCAGTTTCCGAATAAGTGCATCCCATTGAAAACTTTTGATGATGCTTCTTTGAATAAATTCATCCTGTTTTTGGTTCAGAATATCCTGCAAGGCTTCATTCGTGATCATTCGGTCTTTATAATGCAAAATCCGTGGATCCGTCTGAACTGCTTTTTCATGGATCGGTGAGCTTAGAATTAACCCATCGAGACCGGTTAAACGGCTCAAGGCTACATAGACCTGTCCCGGAGAAAATGAATCCACCGCATCAATGATCGCTTTGTCGAAGGTAAGTCCCTGACTTTTATGAATCGTAATGGCCCAGGCTAAACGCAAAGGATATTGGGAATAAGAACCCAGTACTTCTTCTTCCAATGCATCCTTTTCTACATTGTAAACATATTTAATATTGTCCCAGGTTTCTTTTTGAAGTTGGATTGAATCCTCATCACCTTTACAATGAACGGTGATATAATCGGTGCCAATATCAGATATTACTCCGATCTTTCCGTTGAAATATTTTCGATCATCCCCCTTGTCATTCCTGATGAACATTACCTGCGCCCCTTTCTTCAGACGAAGATCCATATCCACTGGCAGGACCTTTTCATTAAAATCATCCTTGATGGTACCTTTAAAAATAAAATCCTGGGTTTGAAGCTGATTCAATGCACCCATATTAATTTTATCCGCTTTATAGTTGTGCGTTGTGAGCACAACTACAGAATCATCTTCTCCTGGAATAAAATAGGGGTCATATCTCCTGTTCAAATAGTTGATATCATCCTCGGTTATCTCACTGTTTCGAATGCTGTTGAGTACATCAATAAATCCAGCATCACTTTGCCTGTAGATTTTGGTAAGTTCGAGATAGATGGGTGGAGCCTGTTCCAACACCAATGCATCAAAAAAGAAGGGACTTTTATAGTATGATTTAAGCACCTCCCATTCCTGATCGTTCACCACTGGTGGCAACTGGTACAAATCCCCAATGTACAAGATCTGAACACCGCCAAAGGGTTCTTTTCGGTTATTCCTGATACTTTGAAGAATAATATTCATGGCATCCAGCATATCCGAACGAAGCATGGAAACTTCATCGATGATGAGCAACTCAAGCTCCTGAAGCAGGTCTCTTTTGGCAGCACTGAAACGAATATTACGAAGAAGACCACGGTGTGAAATAAATCGTCCGGATTCAGTATCTCCAAACTGATCGCTATCCGGAATATATGCGCCGGGGGGCAATTGAAAAAAAGAATGAATAGTAACACCACCTGCATTGATCGCCGATACGCCGGTAGGAGCGACAACGGCCATTTTTTTCGTACAACTTTCCCTGATGGACTTTAAAAAGGTGGTCTTTCCTGTTCCCGCCTTACCGGTAATAAACAAATCCTGATTGGTAAAATGAACAAACCGGGTGGCCAGGTCAAAAATTCTCTCTTCATCTTTCACAACATAAAACTACAAAATTTCAGCGGGCATCCATGGGGAATTTATTCACATTGTTGAGAAGTGTTGACATTTTTTCTGTCAATATTTAAACTTTCGTCTTGATCAATCGTTTCTTAAGAACTCTGTCAAAAAAAGCGTGAATGGGGAAAATACAAGCTGCAATGCCCGCATTGAACAATAACTTATATGCCGGCTCGCCTCCGCTGAGGTTGTCAACGGTGGGATCCAGTAATACAAACAGAAATAAAAAAACAACTAAAAGGAAAAATGGCTCTTGTAAACCAAACAAATAGATGTTGGTTAACTATCACAGTAAATTGGCCATGGCAAGATCAAGTCTATTGTAGAATTTTAAAATGGAAGAAACAACCTTAAGATATGAATATCAATAACCAGTGATACAAATAATCCGGGCCGCTCGGTTCGGATGGAACCTTCAGGATTTAACCGACGGTTTCCTGAAAAAAAATGCCGCCTGGTCCCCCCTGTTTTCCCTGTTCAGCTTTTTTGCCCTCCTTTTATATCCGGCTTTTTTCCATTTTCTCCGAATAAAGGATAAAAGGTCCTTTTTTCTTTCTGTCCTAAGCGAAACATCCAGTAAAAGTTTTTCACTACC
>JANWKQ010000100.1 GCA_025451295.1 Flavobacteriales bacterium
CGATACCGAAAAATAAACCAACAATTAAACCCAGTGTACTCCCCCAGGTTCCATATTTAGATCCGCCAAATTTTTTCGTTCCTACAATGGGGATCACATAATCGAGAATCAAAACACCAATGACCAAGACGATGAACACGATATGCACCCATATCGCAATGTTGTTTTCATTGGCACTAAAGTGAAAACACAAGACCCCGATATACGAGACCGGGGTGCCTGGAATTCCAGGAATAATAGATCCAATAATGCCGATAACCGCACAAAGCAATGCCAGAGAAATCAACAGCCAGTCCATCTCAGCCTAACATCCTTAGTTTCTCATTTTCCTTTCTACGCATCTCTTTCTGGTTCAATTCGCCCTTGTCTTTATAGCCACATAAGTGCAATATGCCATGAACCATTACCCTGGAAAGCTCCGTTTTAGTGTTATCCTTATACTTTGCCGCATTCTCTTTTACCCGCTCAAGGCTTATATAAAGTTCCCCGGAAATCACCCTTCCCTCCGTATAGTCGAAGGTGATAATGTCCGTATAGTATTCATGGTTGAGAAATTTTTTATTGATGTCTAACAAATATTCGTCAGAACATAGAATAATGCCAATGTCCCCGCATAGTTTTTTCTCTGATGCAATAACATCCTTGATCCAATTATATAAAACTCTTTTATTATCCAGTCGAATAGAAACATCCGCCAGAGCAATCGAAATGGTTGACACTTATTGACACTTAAATGAAAAGGAGACACAAGATCCATCCTTGTCAAAATCTACCCTATCGGCTAATCTTTTGATCAGGAATACACCCCGTCCACATGGTTTATCAATATATTCAGGTTCCGTTGGGTCAGGAAGATTGTCAAAGTCAAAACCTTTCCCTTCATCAGAGACTCTAATATTGAGTACAGGCTCCGAGAAATCAAAATTAATAACCACCTTTTTTTCCGCATCATAGGCATTTCCATGCATGATGGCGTTATTGGCGGCTTCTGTAAGTGCAATTAATACATTTCCATACAACTCTTGGTTGATGTGAAAACGATCAAAAATCTCACTAACCAGGCCTTCAACCTTGGAGATTTCGTTGATGTCGGAGTTAAGTGTAACCGTGTTTTCCATTACTGCATTCATACTAGAAGTTGTTAAGGTACTGCGAAACTTTTGATTTATAATAGGGCCTCAGCACCGGGGGGATCGTTCGGATCAGCTCCAGTTCCTGGCTCTTCTTTTTAAAATAATCATCCACTTTTTGATTGTTGTTATCTGTTTTATCCACACCCTCATTAGACTTTCTCTTGTCATCCTGGTCCTGATTTCTCAGTGCCTTCTCAGAGTCCATCATTTTTATTGTTATCTCTTCCGTTCTATCTATAGTCCCGTTCGAAATTCTTTTATTCAAAATATCCTGCTCATTCTCTTCCATCTTTTTGAGGATATCATTGATCTGTTTTTTCTGATCTCCCTCCACATCCTTTGTCATTTCCTGTAACTCTTTCCGGATCATTTCCTGCTCATTCGCAAGCTTTACCAAATCCCTGGCGATATCTCCATTCTCTCCATTTTGCGGCGTTTGTCCTTTCATTTTGCCTTGCATCTCCATCATTTTCTGCTGAAGACCCATCTGCTTTTGAAGCAAGCCCTCCATATTTGGATTTGAGCTGCCTGGCTTCTTGCAGGATTTACTGCCCTGACTCTGCATGTTGCTCATCATTTGCTGCTGCATTTGTTTGATGGCCTCACTCAGCAAGAGTGCTAAATTATTCAAAGAAGTAAGGGCATATTGTTGTTTCTGGACCGATGTTGACTTGTTTCTCTCTTCGAGCAACTCGAGGGATTTCTCCATCGAAGTTTTTACCTGTGTGATCTCCCGGTTAACGATCGACTGAATTTCAATGACCCTTTTACTTAAAGCAAGCAGACTATCCTCTATAATCCTGCTATCATCAATCAACTTTTTCTGCTCTTTTAATATGTCTTTAAACTGCGGATTGCTCACATTTGTTCCATTTGTGTTGTTAATGAGCGCCTCCTGATCAAATGAAAGCTTTAAAGTATTGTCTAACAGCTGTCTTAAATCCTCTAGATTTTCTTCCTGGCTTTCCTGCTCCATCTCTTGCTGCATACCAGAGAGCTGATCTTTCATCTCTTGCGTTTTACTCTTAGCACCCTGCATACTCTTGGAAGACTTGCTTTTCTGATTATTGCCCAACTCCTGCTTGGAGTTGTTCATCTCATTCTCCATATCCTCCATCTTCTGGTCAAGACCTTCCATATCCTTCTTCTCGTCGAGTCCATTATTCATCTCCTCTAATTTTTTAAGGTCCTCTTTTAATTCCTGCATCTTCTCATCCACTTTATCCTGCTGTTGCTTCAGCTCATTCTCATCCACATTCTTATCATTGGCATCCTCGGTGAACTTATCCTGCTCCTTCATCAGATCATCCGTTTTTTTAAGGACATCCTCCAGCTTATTTTCAAACTGCATTTCTTTGAAAAGAGATAAGGTTCTGTCAAGTTCTTTTTCTATATCCCTATTCTCCAGCTCCATTTTGTCAAGCGCATCCATCATCTTGTTCTTGTCCATCTTATCCATCATCTTCTCCAGCTCATCCATCATTTTTTTAAGATCATCATTGTTGAGTTCTTCAAACAATTTGTCGATCTGGTCCTGCTTGTCCAATAATCTTTTTTCATCATCAGAAAGTTCCTCTTTCTGAATATCGTTCATTTCATTTTTATCCTGAACGCCATCCATTTTTTCTTTTAGCTCTTTCTGTTTTGCAATGATATCCTCCAGTTTCTTTTTATCATCCCATGAAAGTTCTTTCTTCTGATATAAAGATTTCTGCAATTCATCAATTTGCTTTTGAAGATCATCAGACATACTCTTAGAGTCGGATAGATCATTCTTGATGTTTTCGCTTCGTTTGCTAATATTTTCCTTAATCTCGTCCTCCGTTGGTATGGAAAACGTCATCATTTGAGAACGGGTAGATTTTGGTCCTCTAACGCCATCATTATCAAATACTTCAAAGAAGTATACCAGTTTGTCCCCTGGTTTCATATCCAGGAGCTTTGTATCAAATGGGTAATTAAAACCTTGTGATACCAGGCTTCCCGAGATCGGTAGGTTAACCACATTCTTTTCACCCTCTATTTGTCCTTTATAGACCGTATAATGAAACTTTAGCATTCTGAGGCCATAATCATCCTTAATTTCCCCTTCGAAGTTCAGAAGGCTTAAAAAGACGGAATCCTTGGATTCCCTTACATCAATACTTGGATAGAGGTCCGGAATGATATTTATGCTTGCGGATAAGGAATCCTTAACCGGCAATCTGTTTCCCGAGTTTCTAGGCAATAATGATATCAGATCTGAAGTATAGGCTTTAAAAGCAAAATTATATTTACCGGACCCATTCAGGATATAAGCAGTATCATTCCTGTATACCTTTAAACTATTCGAATTATCAGCCATAATGTTCCACGTGAGCTGTGTCCCTTCGGGAAGTGTCATATCAGACGGATTCGATAACACCTCATCCTTCATATTCAAATAGTCAGGATAATCTACCACCACGTCAATCGATCTGATGGATGGTTTGGAAATCGCTTTCAAAGAATATACATCATATTCCTCATCATCCGCAATAATCTTAAAGGGCACATCCTTCTTTATATTGGCAAAAACAAAAGAAAATTTTTGTCTGTTGAGGTTATCAGCCTTATATCTTTTATTGTCATATTCGATAAATACTTTTTCCGGAAGTTCACTTCCTTCCAGGTGAAAGTTGAGCACATAATCTTCTCCTACCACGGCTTCCAGAGGACCATCCAACAATACCGTAAACGGGAAACTTCGCTTAAATACTTTATTGTATTGAACGATCCGCTTTGTTCCTAAATTGATGATTGCCGGAAACGCAATACACATTCCTCCGAAAAGAAGAAACACCGGAATCAGAAATTTTAAATATTTTCTATTTTTCTTGTAGTCAATTGCCGACTTAAAATCAACTGGTTTAAGATCACTGGTTTTTTGCTCAATAGAAGCAATTACCAATGAATTATCTGCTGAATTAAATCCATCTAATTGAAGAATATTGGTCAACTTATCCTGAACCTCTGGAAAATGGTTTCCAATCACCTTTGAAGCCATCTCAAAAGATAATCTTCTACCAATCTTAACCAGGGCGAAAAAGGGCATTAGAATAAATTTTCCGATTACAAACAGGGAGGAGGAAACAAAGCTTAGTAAAAGGGCCAGACGAATTCCACCTGAATATCTACCATAATATTCAAGTGTTACCACAAAAAGATAAAAGGCCAATAAAATAGAAATAGATAAAAGGCTTCCTTTTATTATCTGGTTTTTATAATACTTTCTTATAAAGCCCTCTAGTTTAGGGTATATATCATTACTTACCTTATTCCCCATACAAAGCGAACAAACGTATTGTTAAACAATTTTGTTTCATTATTAACATGCTATCTTGTTTACCCTGGTTAAATGCCTTCCTCCCTCAAATTCGGCCTTTAGAAAAGCATCTACAATTTCCTTTGCTTCTTCCAATGACACGAATCTGGCTGGAATAGCAACGCAATTCGCATTGTTATGTTGTTTAGCCAGAGAGGCCACAATCGGCAACCAGCACAGCGCGGATCTCACTTTATTGTACTTGTTCGCTGTTATATTCACCCCGTTACCCGATCCACAAAAGATAAAACCCTGATCAATAACTCCCTCATTTATACCTTTAGCTAAAGGGTGGATGAAGTCGGGATAGTCAACACTATCCGGGGAATGCGTTCCAAAATCCTCTACCTCGTATCCTAAAGAAATAAGGTAAGACTTTATAAACTCTTTGCAGTCAAATCCTGCATGATCTGCAGCACAACCAATTTTCATTTTCGCTATTAATAAAGTATGTTAATAAACTACCCTAAAAAAACTAACAACAAAATTACCATAATTCAATTCATTTACGAAGAAGAATGGTTTATCAACAAAACAAATCATTCATGCATAAATTTCTATTCAATTAGAAACAAGATAGCAACAATCCTTTGATTGTTGGTAAACATCAGATACCTGTTCATACCCAAAAAGGCTCACCTGTTAAATAGTGTATCAACTATCTAAAAAACAGTATATTGGATACTCGTAACTAGTTTAATAACTATGAAATAACTATATATAGGATCCTTTCCGGGCTGAGATAATAACAAATCAACAGCCCCTTCTTAATACTGTCTTTTATATATATATAAATTTAAAATAATTAATAGAACTGTAAAACCTATTTCCACTCTATAGCAAGTTTTCCAACAGATTCTCTGCTTTCAAGCAAATTATGAGCTTCTGAAATATCAGAAACCGGAAAAGCCCGCCCAATTGGTTCCGGGATCGTTTTGTTATTAATGAGTTCTATAATATTTTCCATGGCCATTTTAATACTGGATGGCCTTTCGTCCGAGATCCTTAACATGTTCACCCCTATAAACGATTTACTTTGCATTAGAAAACTTATAGGGGAATAGATACCAAAACCTATGGCTAATTTAAGATCGTTGATAATACCACTTCCATCGCTTCTTTTGGAGCCTCCATAACAAACGATCCTTCCCCCGGGTGAGAGAAGTCTGAATCCTTTCTTTACACTTTTTCCACCAATACTATCAAAAATGATATCCAACCCATCACTGCCACGAATATTTTCAATTTCCTCCACAAACTCACTTTCCTCTGAATTGATAGGATAATTTACGCCCAGATCTTCGAGCATTTTGATTTTCATATCGGAGCTTGCAGTTGCATATATAACACAATTCTTCAATTTGGCGAGTTGAATAAGCGCCAAGCCAACCCCTCCAGCGGCGGCATGGATCAATACATGATCACCCTCAAAGATATTAGTGGCCATATTGGAGGCATAATAAGCAGTGGAATATTGTGTGGCAAGAGCCGTTGAGGCGGCATTCGACAATTCGTTGTTGATCGGATGCGCCACTAGTTGGTTAGCGACGACATACTCCGCATAACCACCAAATCTGGTCAGAGCTACCACCCGTTGTCCAAGTAATTCTTCATCTGCTCCCGGACCAAGCTTATCCACATGCCCCACCACATCATATCCAATGACTGCCGGAAGAGGAGGAGCGTCCTTATACATGCCCTTTCTTGCCATCACATCGGCATAGTTTAAACCAAAGGCCTCCACTTTTATTCGTACTTCTCCTTCTTTGGGCTCAGGCTTATTAAGCTCTCTCAATTCAAAGGCTCTTTCAGGATTCCCATATTTTACCAATACGACTGCTTGCATGAAAAAAGATTATTTTAAAGTCTAAATATATTTATTTTTGTTATCTACAGCTATTTAATGGAGATTTTCTTACACACAAGCACCTGGTTTATTCTTCTAACCCTTACCTTTCTTGAAGTTATCCTGGGGATTGATAACATTATTTTTATCTCCATTGTTACCAATAAGCTTCCCGAAAAGAGCCAGGCACCTGCAAGAAACATTGGTTTGATCGTTGCACTGCTTTTTAGGATTGCCCTTTTATTTGGAATTTCTCTTATCATGAGCTTAGACCGCTCTTTTTACACCACTGCTAAGTATAGTTTCGGAGATTTGGTCATAGATCCTATTTCCATTACCGGAAAGGCCATCATCTTTTTCATAGGAGGGTTATTCCTGATCGCAAAAAGCACCTCTGAAATGTTTCAGAAACTCGAAAAAAACAAAAAGGAATCAGTAAAAAACAAAAAAACGTTCTCTTTTGTATGGATTGTGTTACAGATCATTTTGCTGGATGTTATTTTTTCTTTTGATTCTATTCTTACTGCAATAGGGCTATCAGACAATATTCTCATCATCATTATCTCATTGGTATTGTCTATGATTGTTATGATGTTATTTTCAGGCTCGGTGAGCCGGTTCATTAATAAATTTCCAAGTTTGCAAATTCTTGCACTATCCTTTTTGATCCTAATCGGATTTACATTATTAATGCAGGCAATTGGAAAAGAAATTCCAAAGGGATATATCTATTTTGCGATCTTCTTCTCATTGATCGTTGAACTGATTAACATCCGCATCAGAAAAAGAAATCAGCATAGTTCATAGGATTTTCCAGGAAGACTTCTAACGACCCCTTTCATTTCAAGATTAAATAGCAGAGCTGAACAACTACTTATGCTCAGTTGGGATTTGGTGGAAATATTATCCAGTCCAACTTTCGAGCTCTCATGTAAAATGCGAACAATGTTCAATTCATCTGAGGTCAGGTCTACTGTTTGTTTTTTTTTGATCTTCCGCTTTTTAAAACCAAGCTCTTCGACCAGAGAGTCAATCGATAAAATAGCTTTTGCTCGTCCAGTCCTGATCAATGCATTACAACCCTCCGAATATTTATCATTGTATCGCCCTGGAAGGGCAAAAACTTTTCGATGATAACCGGAAGCAAATTCAGCCGTAATAAGTGCCCCACCCTTTTTGGCTGCTTCAATAACAATCGTTGCGTACGAGAGCCCTGCAATGATCCTGTTTCTTTTGGGAAAGTTTTCACGGTTGGGTTTTTCATCATAGAAATATTCACTAATAAGTCCGCCACGTTCCTTGCACATTTGTTCAGCATAGGGCTTGTGAATACCTGGATAAACCGTGTGGAGGCCATGGCCAACAATTCCAAATGTAGGCAAGTGGCAGTTCAGTGCCTCTTTGTGAGCAGCAATATCAATTCCTGCCGCTAGTCCGCTTATCACGGAGGTGTCGCTATCTTTAATGGCGGAGAATAGTTCTGTGATGGCATCCTGACCATAACCCGTAGCAAGACGTGTGCCCACAATGCTAATGCAAGGAGTTAAATTAAGGATCTCTATGCTCCCTTTAAAGAACAGGATTAACGGAGGATTGTCAATTGAGAGCAAGCTCCTGGGATATGCGCTGTCCCGAAAAATTACATAATTAATGCGGGCTTTTTCAATTTTTTTCAGCTCTTTTTCGACCGCTTTAAAATCTATTCCACTTTGTAAAAGATCAAAAACCCTCTCCGGAATGCCCGGAATACTGGACAAGTGCTTCTTTTTTTCCTTGAAGACGGAGCTGGCGCTTCCGCAATGTGTGATCAATTTATGAGCAGTGGCATCTCCAATGCCACCACACATTTTAAGCGCTATCATCGATTTGAGCTCTTCCAAAATTTCTGTCAAGATTAACTTTCCTAATTAAAAAAAATTTTGGCATTTTTTAGAAAAAGATTTAGGTTTGACTATATAAATTTATCAATAAAACCCTTGGACCGTGATGAGAAAAACGATATTAGTGGCTACAACAGTGCTCCTGCTGTCAGGAATAGTCAGTGCCCAGAAGGGAACCATCAAGGGGGTCGTTACAGACGGAGAAACCAGTGAACCACTGCAATTCGTGAATGTACTCGTAGAGGGTACCTCTACCGGAACTGTTACGGATGCAAACGGAGCCTTCCAGATAAGTCTTGAACCCGGAACTTATAATCTCATCCTTACTTTGATTGATTATGAAACCACGCCGGAAAAGATCACAATTGGACCGGGAGAGACCAAGGAGATAACCAAAACAATGAAGGAAAAGCCTATAGAGCTGGGGATTTTCGTAAAATCAGAAGGAAAATACGAAAAGAGATTTGAGGACATTACTGTAACCATGGAGGTACTGAAGCCCAACATTGTGAATAATAAAAATGCCACAAACGCCTCCCAATCTCTTCAGCAGGTTCCGGGCGTAAACATTGTAGACAGTGAACCTCAGATCAGATCCGGGAGCGGATACAGCTTTGGTGCAGGAAGCAGGGTGATGGTATTGGTAGATGACGTTCCATTGCTTACAGGTGATGCCGGAAGACCAGCATGGCCCTTTATTCCAATAGAAAACCTTGAACAAATTGAGGTGATCAAAGGAGCTTCTTCTGTTTTATATGGCTCCTCAGCACTCAATGGTGTCATCAATGTTCGAACGGCTTATCCCAGGGATAAACCATTTACACGTATCACGACATTTTCGGGAGTTTCTAATTTGCCCGATTCACTTAACTGGGCTACCGACTTCCCACCTTTCCAAACCGGAATCAGCTTTTTACATTCCAGAAAGATCAAACAAAATTTTGACCTGGTTATTGGAGGGAACCTGTTTGCCGAAAAAGGATATATCGGCCCATCAAAGCTGGATGTTCCATCCGCCGACACCGTCATGAACGGAGAGAATGAATATCGAGGCAGGATCAACTTTCAAACAAGGTATCGTTTCAGAAAAAAAATTGGACTATCCATTGGCCTCAATGCAAACTTTTTGTACGGCGTAAGCTCAGGTTCTTTTCTGTTCAACGATCCGGACAAAAATGTTTACCGGGCATACAATAATGCACTTACCAGAACGATTTCTACCCTGTTTAATATTGACCCATACCTAAGCTATGTTGGGACATTGGGAAGTACCTTTAATTTAAGGACCCGGTTTTTCTACGTGAATTATGATAATGACAATGGGCAGGGAAATGGCAGTAACCAATTCTTCGGCGAACTTCAATATCAAAAAAGGTTTTTAGGACCTATCTCATCCAAGAAAAAATTTCTCAAAAATTTTACCATTACAGCGGGTGTCATGACCACATTTACAGTTGGCAGGGCAGAGCTTTTTGCGGGGACCCCACCCAACCCTCCCGGTGTGGATTCAGTGAAGGTGGATGATATTTACACCAATAATTTTAATCTGGCTGTCTATACACAATTAGAAAATAAATTCTTCGACCGGTTAACAGTTTCTGTTGGCGCAAGACTTGAATACTTCAATATTGGCAAATACGATCGCTATACTACTTATAATGGCGGAAGTGAAAGTGGATATTATGATACCAGTGTTGTAACCACCGGCCTTACTCCGGTGTTCAGAGGAGGCCTTAACTTCAAGGCGGCAAGTTATACCTTCATTAGGGCATCTGCAGGACAGGGATATAGGTTCCCGTCCATTGCGGAGCGTTTTATACGGACAACCGTTGGTGGTGTAACCATTGCCCCAAATCCAAATTTAAGGCCTGAGAGAAGCTGGAGTGTTGAGCTCGGCGTAAAGCAAGGGTTTAAGATCGGGAAAAACTTCATGGGTTATGCTGATATTGCCGGATTTTATCAGGAATATGAAAACTTTATTGAGTTTAATTTCACCAATATTCCAGGTGTGGGCCCCGGGTTTATTTCTTTAAATACAGGCGGTGCCAGGATTGCCGGGATTGATTTTTCAATTATGGGTGGAGGCAAGTTTGGAAAGAACTGGACATTAAATGTTTTGGCGGGATATAACTGGAGTTTACCTCAAAGTACAACGCCAAATTATAACTATGCGATTGATACTTCCGGAGGATTTACCTTGAATTATCTGAACTCAAGTACTGATACAACCGATCATATTTTGAAATACCGTTTTCAGCATACAGTAAAGGTGGATGCAGAGGTTACCTATAAATTTATTTCATTTGGCGCCTCTATCAGGTATAATAGCTTTATGCAAAATATTGACAACGCATTTATAACCCTTCACGACCTCTTGAATGTGGTTCCTGATATTGAAAAATTCAGACAAAATCACAATATGGGAGACTGGGTAATGGACATGCGTTTGGCAGTTCAGATCAGTAAATCTTCCAAGCTGTCGTTCATAGTGAATAATGTCGCCAACCGGCTGTATTCCATGAGGCCCGGTAAGGTCGAAGCCCCCAGATCTTTTGTTGTGCAATACAATTATCAATTCTAAGTGTATATTTGCACATTCTAAAAATGGTTATATGGCTAAAAAACTTGATTTACAGAGAGAAAACTCTTTCTTTGATGATGTATTAAAGTACTTTGATCACGCTGCCCAATTCGTAAAAACAACCCCCGGTATATTAGAACAAATTCGCCATTGTAATAGCGTTTACAGGATCAAATTTCCTGTAAAAGTGAAAGGTGGATACGAAGTAGTCGAAGCTTATAGAGTGGAGCACAGCCACCATAAACTTCCAACGAAGGGAGGGATCCGGTATAGTGAGCATGTAAATCAGGATGAAGTGATGGCACTTGCTGCCTTAATGACCTATAAGTGTTCGATTGTGGACGTTCCCTTTGGCGGTGCCAAAGGCGGCGTAAAAATAAATCCTAGAAAATACAGTGAGGAAGAACTGGAAAGAATTACCCGCCGGTATACTTCTGAATTGATCAAGAAAAACTTTATTGGACCAGGCATAGATGTTCCGGCACCCGACTATGGAACCGGTGAAAGGGAAATGAGCTGGATTGTGGATACCTACAATACCTTTCACATGAATGATATCAACGCCTTGGCCTGTGTTACCGGAAAACCGGTTGGTCAGGGTGGAATCAGGGGGCGTAAAGAAGCAACCGGTTTGGGAGTGTTTTACGGCATTCGTCAATATCTTTCTGATGCAGGACGTGCAAAAGCATTGGGCCTTACTACAGGAATAAAAGGCAAAACAGTGGTTGTGCAGGGTCTGGGAAATGTAGGCTACCATGCTGCCAAGTTCTTTTATGAAGCGGGTGCTATTATTGTTGGTTTGGGAGAATGGAATAGCGCCGTAACCAATACCAAAGGGATCAATCCTGAAGAAGCATTCAACTATTTTAAAGCACATTCAACCCTGGATGGTTTAAAGGGCTGTAAAACGCTTAAAAACAACACCGATGTGTTGGAGGTAGAATGTGATATTCTTATTCCAGCAGCTCTTGAAAACCAGATCAATAAGGAAAATGCCTCCCGTGTTAAAACAAAGATCGTTGGTGAGGCTGCAAACGGACCTGTAACTCCGGAAGCGGAACAGGTTTTATTAAAGAAAAAGACGGTTATTATTCCTGATATTTATTTGAATGCCGGAGGAGTAACAGTTTCATATTTTGAGTGGTTAAAGAATCTTTCCCATGTACGTTTAGGAAGAATGGAAAAGCGCTATCAACAAGCACAAAACCATAATTTACTGGATGCCATTGAAAGCAGCACTGGTAAAAAGGTAACAACCGCTCAGAGAAAAATGCTCGACCATGGTGCTGATGAAATTGATCTGGTATATTCTGGTTTGGAAGAAACGATGATCGATTCCCTGGAGCAGATCATTAAAACCATGAATGACAATAAAAAGATAACCGATCTTCGCACAGCGGCTTTTGTTACTGCCATCAGCAAGATCGTTGTTTCCTACGAAAAACTTGGGGTATTCCCATAATAAACTTTTGAAATACTTAACGAAGCCTCTTCTTTTTTTAGAAGGTGCTTTTTTATTGGGGGACTTCGCCCCCTAACGGTTAATTGATAATAACCGACTTCTTGAAAAACGAATCGTTGTTTTGAATCACTAAGTGATAGGCTCCTTTGGGAAGCTGCGAAACATCCAGCGTTATGTCAGCTGAACCTCCGGAGATGTCAGTAATAACGACCTGTCCAGATGAGTTGATCAGATGTAGTTTTTGCCAACTGATGTATTGCGGATTTGAGATAGTTAAAACCTCTGAAGCGGGATTTGGATAAACAGAAAAATCCAGTTGAGAAACCTCTTCAATACCATCAATATTCATTTCGTTCTTATACCTTACTCCAATAACGGTCTCCGGACCTGTAAACAAAAGGAGTGGTTGGGTGGTAATCGTTAATACCGGCTCTAATTCGCCAGCGGCCATAAATTTATATTCTGTCTGGGTTCTTGGGATTGGAATAGTAAAGCCCAAAGCATCTATGTGTATAGAATCCATAATATGTAAAACCGAAGCAAGCCGGATCACATCATATGTATATCCATTGGGCAAATTCAAGGTGCCGAATCCATCTACATTGTTTTCTCTCTGGCCAGCCTGATTCCAATAGCCGAGTGTAGGCACGTTTACCTCGAAATAATAATTGGATGTGTCCATATTTCCATAGGCAAGTGGAAACTGATAGATCTTGTCTCCGCCCTGATATTGAATAGGTGTTGGAATGCTGTTGATCGTAGCCCCAAACCCCACCATTTTGAAGGATGATGATGTGTTTTTATAAAAATTAAACACATTGGTTACCTCAAAAGGAATTTGCGAAGGAAGAACGATATCACTGCCAGGCTGGGCATGTGTAGCATCATAGGCAGGATATAGAAAATTATTAAATATCAGCTGATAAACGAATGGAGTAGATGCCGGGTTGGCAAAACTATCTTCAGCAAAACCCGTTTCTACAAGGCTGGTATAATCCCAAACAACATCGGCACCTGTCTGAGAAAAATCTACGCCAACAGTTGAGGCTGTATGAAAATGATAGATCGAATCGACTAACGGCATATCCGATGAGGTGATTACGGGCTGGGCAGATAGCTTTAAACAAAACGAAACGGCTGTTAGTATTCCAAATCTTAGGGCTGATTTCATAGTATAAATGTATAAATAAATCCTTATTTGCAAGCATTTCTGGCTGTGACGGCATCCTTTTCCAACTGGAAATTGGAAAAGATATAGTGGAAGACGGATAAAAATGCCCGCCTACTGTTTCATAAATTTACGAACCGCTTCATTGTTGATGCGAAGGAAATAAATACCCGGAGGCAGTTGCTCAACATTCAGCAAATGCATATTTCCCCAGTTAAATCCTGAAAGTATTTCGTGAATATGTAATCTTCCCAACGCATCGAATACTGACAAGGTGATATCTGTTGTTGGTTTTTCAATGAATTCTATTGTCAATAAACCGGTGGTTGGATTTGGAAAGAGATTAAACGTATTGGTGTTGTTTTCCACGGAGGAGTATCCGGAATTTCGTGACCAGTGATTTTCGGCATCTTTTACGATAAGTGTTGCACCTAAGGAATCCTGTGTGCTGATCTGCAGTTTGGGTGTATACCAGAACTGTGCAATCGAGCTATCAGGCATTAAATGCAGAATTCCATAACCATGATTGAAGAAATCGGTAAACTGATGTTGTGGATTGGCATTTCGATCTACATTGTTGATGAGATCAAATGTGCCGAGGGGGGCTCCAGATTCGTCCATATTGCCACGCGATACGCTTGTTGGAAGAAACTCCACCCCAACTGATCCAAGTCCCGTATTAGGGTCATACATGGAGATATTATTGGGATCCTCCACCAAGTCCTGTGCTATAGAAACATGAGCATCGCCACTGAGTACAATCGTATTATCGATAAAGCTGGTCCTTAGAAAATCAAAGAACAGGGCTTTGGTTCCGGGAAAACCATCCCATGAACCATCATCAAAAACAGGTCCGTTGTTGGGGATCATGGCCAAAACCCATGCTGGAATTCCCGTGGTGTACCAGCCCCCAATCATTCGTTGTTGTGGAACCAGTTTCCATTTGGCGGTTGAGTTCAATAATTGCTGGGTTAACCATTGAAATTGAGTATCCCCAAGCATATTGTATTCACCATTTGTCAATGTATCTCCATGACGGAACATCAGCGCATCCGTTACCATGATATCCGCCAGGTCACCATAGGAAAAACTACGGTAGATATTTAGCTGATTCGTGGTATCTGGCACACGTATGGGCATCCATTCAAGAAAAGCTTCATTACCGCCCTGATAAAAACAACTATAATTTCCTCCACAATCCTGGTCGTGATTATCCCAAAGACAAATCCACGGAAGCATCGCCTTGGCTGCCCGAAGATCCGGATCCAGCAAATAATATTCATGACGGTCCCGCCAATCATGCAGGGTTACGGGATCACCGGGGTATGGACTCGGAACCCTTATCTGCTCTTCGGCATCCACAAAGTCATAAATATAATCACCAAGATGGATGGCTGCATATAAGCTGTCGGACTTTTCGGATACACGGGCATACGCATTAAAGAAACCAGAGAAAACACTGCTGCAGGAAAACACCGCAAACTTCAGATCGGTTGTACTTCCGGTAGGGGCCGTCCGCGTTCTGCCATTTACACTATAATTTCCGCTCCCATTATCAAAACGATAATAGTAGATCGTGTTGGGGGATAAACCGGTGACGTCTTTTTTGACCGTCCAATCAAACGAACTATCGGTGATCACTGAACCGGACGCCAAAACAGAAGAAAAGAGGCTATCCAAGGACAACTCATAATTTACCGTTAACGGAGTAAAATCAGCGGGGGCAGGAGTAATTCTCGTCCAAATAATAACTGCATTTGATAACGGATCACCAGAGGCTACCCCATGATAAAATGGGGCATGAGAACTATCTGCAAAGGTTCTTGGAGGATAGGTAATCTGCGCATCTGCATTGACAAATGCGAGCAATAGAAAACCACTCACGGTTATTTTTTTCAGGCGATGCACTCTTCAAATGTAAAAAATAAAGGATAGATAGACAAGACACATGACGTTATCAGACCATTTTAAAAACCCACTAATCATTATCCGCAATGCCGAAAGAAAACAAAAAACCCACCCCTGACGGTACCGTCAGGGATGGGAAATAAAAAAAAATGGAAGAAATATTATTGTTTTCTAAACAGTCCTTTGTCGTTTTTTCTGTGAATCCAGGTCTGATAAAACCAGTAAATCATGAGGACACCAGTAGCACCACAAATAAAAAGATCTGCTTTCCAGTTAAGTCCGGCAATTATTTTAAAGGTCCAGACAAAAAAGTTGCCAATAGGTTCAAACAGCCAATCCATAGTAAAAGAATTTGTAGCAAAATTAGGGGATTTTACAAAGTCGCCAAATAAAAGGGCAAAAAACTATCTTTGCCCATTCATGAAAAACGCCAGACTGGCCATATTTGCATCGGGGACGGGCAGCAATGCCGCGAAGATTATAGAATATCTGAAAGATGATACGGGAATAGAGATTAGTCTTGTTTGTACCAACCGGAAGGATGCCCCGGTCATTGATCTATCAAAGCAAAACAACATCCCTGTAGCCATATTTAGCCGGGATGATTTTTATTCCTCGGATCGGGTGTTGAATATCCTGAATGATACGGGTATTACCCATATTGTTTTGGCTGGATTTCTGTGGTTGATCCCGTTAAAACTTATTGAAAAATATATGGGAAGGATCATCAATATCCATCCGGCCTTATTGCCCCGACACGGAGGGAAGGGGATGTACGGTATACATGTACACGAGGCGGTAAGTGCTGCCGGCGAAAGCGAAACAGGGATTACCATTCATGAAGTAAATGAACATTATGATGAAGGAAAATATCTGGTGCAAAAAAAGATCAGCCTAGATGGAACAGAAACAGTGGAAGAGATTGCCAATAAAGTACAGCAATTGGAGCATCTGATCTATCCCTTAACCATTAAAAACTGGATCAATAACGACCTATAAGTTTATTGGATCGTCTTATAAACTCTGCCTTTCTGCGATTCAAAATACTCCAGTTCGTCTGGCCTGCAAATTCCATACAACCCGTTGGCGGCCTTGTACCCGAGTATCGTATCACCACTGAGGGTCTCCGCCTGCATAATGGCGACGAATTTTGGTGGTTTATTATCGGATTGCTTTAGAAAAGCATAGAAAGGAATATTGATATTTAATGCACGGTGAGAAGGGTCTTTTTTGCTGTCCATATTAAAGACGGCCTCCTTGCTGTTTACATCCTTCTTTGTGGCAACCCTACCCTTAAATGCAACCACATCCGTTAACATCAGGAATTCATTAAACTCTTCGGGTCTTTTTTTGAGATAGTCTTTATTGGCAACAGGAGGTGTATTAACTTTGACCGTATCTGTTTTTGGCGTTGTTTTTTTCTCTTTAGGTTTTTCGCCGCAGGAGAAAAGTAAAGGCAGTGCCAGCAATAAAAAAAGCTTTTGCATCTTCAACAAAGTTTAGGCAAAAGTAAAGTAAAAACCGGACACTTAAACCAAGGACATTTTGGGAATAGCATCAATCAGCTTGCGGGTGTATTCCGAAGCAGGAGAATGATAGATCTGATCTGCTTCACCAATCTCTTCAATTTTTCCCTGGCTCATTACAGCAATACGATCACTGAAATGTTTTACCACTCCCAGATCATGAGAAATAAAAATATAGGAAAAATGCTCTACTCTTTTAAGTTGCTGGAGGAGATTGAGGATTTGTGCCTGAACACTTACATCCAATGCAGAGACACATTCGTCACAAACAATAAATTCAGGTTTAACAGACAAGGCCCTTGCGATAACGATCCGTTGTCTTTGCCCTCCGCTAAACTCATGTGGATACCGATCATAATGTTCGGGCTGGAGGCCCACTTTTTCCAACAGCTCAATAGTGGCTGTTTTGCAGGCTTTTTTCGACGAATGGATTTTATGAACAAGCATTGGTTCGGCGATGGCTTCTCCAATCCTCATAATGGGATTTAATGAAGAGTAGGGGTCCTGAAAAACAACTTGCATTTTTTTTCTGAGCTGTCTCATCTCTCCTCCAGAAAGATCCAGTATGTTTTTTCCGGCATAGGATATTTCACCCGAGGTGGGTTCAAGCAATCGAAGTATCATTTTACCCAGGGTAGATTTTCCAGAACCGCTTTCTCCAACCAACCCGAGGGTTTCTCCCGGATATACAGAAAAGCTAACCTGATCTACCGCAGTAATATGATCACGACCGAATCCCAGCCCTGGACGCCTCACAGAAAAAACCTTATGAATGTTTTTTAAACTGAGGATTGGTTCTTTTTGATACAAGGCTTCATGTCGGAGCGCTCTTTCTTCTTTGGATTCAAGCAGGTTTTTGTTTTGAGGATCAGCAGTAAAACCAGTTGGAGAAAAACTACCATCTTCATTTTCTTTCATGAAATCTTTGATGGTTGGTAAGGATTTCCACCTCACCTTAAAATCAGGCTTACATGCAAGCAACCCTTTTGTATAAGGATGTTGTGGATTCCGTAAAACATCAGCGGCCTTTCCAATTTCCACAATTTTCCCTCTGTACATGATCGCGACCTGATGGGCCAGCTCGGAAACAATGCCCAGATCGTGTGTAATAAAGATCATACTCATGCCGAATTCCTGCTGAAGATCTTTCAGTAATTCCAATATGCTTTTTTGCACCGTTACATCCAATGCCGTGGTTGGCTCATCCGCAATCAACAGACTCGGCTGACAGCTGATCGCCATCGCAATCATGATCCGTTGCTTTTGACCACCGCTGAGTTGATGTGGATAGGTATAATAAATATGTTCGGGTCGCGGTAATTTTACTTTTTCGAACAGCGCAATGGTTTTTTGTTTGGCTTGCTGCCGGTTCATTCCCATATGTAACCGAAGACTTTCGGCGACCTGTTCACCACATTTAATAACAGGGTTCAAAGAGGTCATAGGCTCCTGAAAAATCATGGAGATCTCCTTTCCCCGGAACTTTCGCATTTCTTTTTCCGGAAGCTTTAAAAGATCAGTAAACTTTCCATCTTTTTGAAAATTTATTTTGCCTGTTATACTTGAAGATGATTCATTCAGCAAACGAAGAACAGACAATGAAGTAACGGACTTTCCAGAACCGGATTCTCCAACAATGGCCAACGTTTCTCCTTTGGTAATCGAAAACGACACATCATTCACCGCCACAAAACTACGCCCCTCTGTTTTAAAGGAGGTTATTAGATTTTTTATGTTCAGTAGTTCTTCCACCTATTGATCTTTCATTGTTGAATCACGGTCTTGTGATAGAATAAATCTAACCTTTCCCATCATTGCCTCCCTGCTTTCATCAAAAAGACTTGCATAAAAGCCCTCTTGTTTCCAAAAAATGATACCCGCCTTGGTATAGGATTTCCCAAGGATCTTATCATATCTTTTTTGAATGAGCTGAACCATCTTTGCCCCATCTTTCTCTTCTCCCAGATATGCATCAAACTGAATTTCGGACACTTTATCCTCCTCAAAAATATAGGCCCAGTGGTATTCTTCTGTATCCGAAACATGGTACATATACTTGATAATATTACTATCAGGGAATTGCATATAATCTTTATTCTCTGTCTTTAATACATTGTTATACGAATCGCCGATGGTAAGACCTCTGAAAACCTTTTTCCCAAAAACCTTGTCAATATGCCGTTCAAATGGCTTGCCATTGTTACAGGATATAAGCAGAATAAAAAAAATGAAAATCCATCTTTTTTTCATGGAACCATTTTTATGTTTTCTGGTAAAATAAACGGCTCTGCTTTGTATCGCATAAGTACCTGGATAAGTGTAATCACATCCTTATTGCAATATTCCACGATTCTGTCCAGGTTATCCTCCTCATAGTAAACCTGCCGAACCATACTGCCATCCATATTATCTTTAGGGGATGGGATATTAAAAATATCTGCCAGCAGATCCAGGGAAACAAAGCTCTTGTAGTCACCAAACTTCCACATCTCCATTGTATCCAGCAGCTGTATCTCTTTGGCATATTTTCCCCGAACGTCCAAAATAGAAGGGACTGACAGGCCATTCACTAATAAACGCCGGCTTATATAGGGAAAATCAAATTCCTTTCCATTGTGAGCACATAAGTACCATTTTTGAGGGCTCTGTTCGAGTTTTTTGATGATCTCCAGAAATTGAGAAAGAATAGTGCGTTCATCATGACCATAGATGGATTTGATGTGCAGCTCGGTGTTCCCATTGACTGTTTTCAAAAAGCCACTGCTGATGCAAATGATCTTACCAAACTCGCTGTATATACCTGCACGTTCATATAAAACTTCCGGGGTTTGATCCTCGCTTTTTGCCAGAAATGAGGCTTTATGATCCCAGAATTTTCGCTTGCCCTCGGGAACCGCTTCGTATGCTTTATACTGAGGTACGGTTTCTACGTCTAAAAACAATACCTGTTCTTTTTTTACGTCATTCAGCATAGCTCCGTTTTTTCGGAAAAGTAGAAAAAACTATCCAATTTTTAAAAAGAAAATTCTGCCTGCTTGTTAGGATTTACCAATTTGGTACTTTGTCTTTCCTCATCCCAATAAACATGTACCATGTTGGTTTGTTCTTCGAGAAAATCAAATAGAAGTGAATTTATGACCGACACTGACCCGTTAAGAGATGAACAGGAGCCTTCCAAATAACACCAGGTGGATTCTTCTATGTTCTCACATCCAATAAGTGTATATGCTTGTTTTTTCCCATCTATAGAGATCTCAAGACGGGCAGAGATATACTTGTAAATAAGATCCAGAAATTCTGTTGCATTCAGTTGTTTCTTCACATCGATCTGTGTGGAATAAACAGATTTGATGGCTGATTCGAGGTCTTCCGTAAACATACTACAACTTACTTCGAAGTTTTTTTTCTGGCTTGAAATATGGATTTCGGTTACACTTATAAAATAGGGATGAGCATAATTTTTTTGAAGAAATGAAAACGCCACTAAAAGAAAACAAATGCCTCCTTTATTCATGTTAATTCGATTGAATAATTAGTTTACCTCTGGCTACGGGTGTATGTTCTTTGGCGATTTCATAAAAATAAGTTCCAGCAGGCAGATTTGTTTCCACTGTTTCTGTTTTAGCAAACATGGGTTTTTTGTAAACCACTCTTCCTAAGGCATCGTAAATTTGCAAAGCAATGTTTTTCATATCCAGCTCTTCATTCTCGATCATGAATGTAACAAAAGATGCGGAAGGATTGGGAAACAATGTTATTTTTATTTCAAGCACCCCTGTCTGTTCTATGCCTATAAATCCCTCGTGATATCTGGCTACCGCAAAATTGGAGAAAATGTTATCGTTGGCGGATCCTGCCACCAGAATTTTGCCTCCATCCTGCATAACTACAGCGTTTCCTTTGTCGTTAGAACCGACAGCAAAATCAGTCAACAGGATACCCGCCGTTCCAAAACCATTGTCAAGGCTTCCGTCGGGATTGTAACGCACCACCGCAAAGTCATAGACTGAGCCGGTATATGCCGCTCCTGCAAAAACAATTTTTCCATCAGGCTGGACGGTAACCGCATTTCCATAATCGCCAGTACTAAATACATTCGTTGTTTGCTTTCCATCCAAACTAAAGGAAGGGTCCAACGATCCATTGCTATTATAACGGGCAATGGCAAAATCCCCTTGATTAAATCCGGCAGCAATAATTTTTCCGTCACTCTGGATGGCAACGGAATTAGCCTGATCATAAATCGTCCCAAAATCTGTTTTAACCTTTCCGTCCAAACTAAAGGTGGAGTCTAAGCTACCATCTGTATTATAACGTGCCAGTGCAAAATCATTGGCAACACCGTAACCGCCACTTTCTCCTGCAACCACAATTTTTCCGTCACTTTGCAGAGCAATTGCATTAGCCTGATCAAAAATATTTGCAAAATCTGTTACTACCATTCCGGTTCCTCCAAACGTGGTGTCCAGGCTCCCGTCTGTATGATAGCGGGCAAGTCCAAAATTGTTATCTGGCCCATCGCCATAATAACCGGCAATGACTATTTTACCATCCGATTGAATAACGACTCCTTGGCCGGTATCATAATAACTTCCAAAATTGGTAATGACCCTTCCGGCAATGCCAAAGGACAAATCCACGCCTCCGCTATCGAAAATTCGGGTAAGCACATAGTCTGAACCATTATTTCCGGCCAGTATTATTTTCCCATCACTTTGAATCGCCATTGAATGTAATTCATCATCGCCGAATACTTCAATAATGGTAAACCCATCTTCACTAAAACTAATATCCAGGGTTCCGTCATCATTATATCGCGCCACCGCAAAGTCATAACCCAAACCATTAGCAATTCCCCCAACCAGGATTTTATTATCAGGTTGGATCAGCATCGTATAGGCTGCACTGCTCATCGATCCAATGGTTGTGGTTACCGTTCCATCTCCGCCAAAAGTATTGTCCAAAGCGCCTGGTTGAGCACACAAGGACGGATAAAAAAATCCCAAAAAGAGTAGAAAGGTCAGTCTTG
Organism: Flavobacteriales bacterium; assembly: GCA_025451295.1. Lineage (GTDB taxonomy): Bacteria > Bacteroidota > Bacteroidia > CAIKAF01 > CAIKAF01 > JANWKQ01. The sequence goes on from JANWKQ010000100.1 coordinate 21,877, forward strand.
TTTTCATAGATAGTTTTTTGTGATGCAAATGAACCAAGTATCCCAGGCTTTTCCATAGGGGTTAACCCTGAAACAACTAAGTTATAAAAAAACAGTAAACTTGCTATAACATTTAAACAAATCAGCCATTGAGCGATTTTACATTGTGGTTTACCGAAGGGTGGCGTCATATTGCTGATGTAAGGGCCTATGATCACATTCTTTTTCTGGTCGTTTTGTTCGCCGGATGTGAACTCAAGGATTGGAAGAAAATGATGTTGCTCATCACCGCCTTTACCATTGGGCATTCTGTAACACTGGCGCTAAGCGTTTTGTCGATCGTTAAAATCAAAACCAGTATGGTGGAATTTCTCATCCCATGTACCATTTTGGCGACAGCACTTTACAATCTTTTTACCCTCAAAAAAACAGACAGGAATATATGGTTCAGTTTTATAATGACCATTTTTTTTGGCATGATCCATGGCCTCGGATTTTCAACCCTTCTCAGATCATTATTAGGGAAGCTGCATAATATCACCTTCCCCCTTTTTTCCTTTAACCTTGGGCTTGAAGTTGGTCAGCTCATCATCATCAGTTTTGTGTTAACGGCTACGATTATCAGTGTTAAGATCTTCAGGATCTCCAGCCATCATTGGCGTTTTTTCCTTTCCTCGGCTGCATTTGGTATTGCTTTCCTCATGGCGATAGATCGACTTTAAAGAATTGTTTTTCCAGAATTTAGATTCCTTTAACGGATTTTGGAATTTTTTAAAAGGATATTTAAGTAGATTTAGCGACTAATTAAACTGAAAAGATGAGATCTGCACTCCTAACCATTTGTCTTTTATCAGCTCCTGCTATTCTTTTTTCTCAAAACATACAGAACAATCCCACCTCTAATCATGGGAATAAATTCGAACAGCTGGGAACCATTTTGCCCGATCCAAATACTTACAGGACTGCCTCGGGAGCACCCGGACATGAGTATTGGCAGCAAAGAGCGGACTATAAGATCACTGCTTTTTTGAATGAAAAGGATTTAATATTAGAAGGCGAAGAGGAGATCACTTATTATAATAATTCTCCGGATGCTTTAAGCTACTTATGGCTGCAGTTGGACGAGAACCAGCATTTACCTGAAGCGGAAAGCAATAATTTTGATGGAAGTAATGTAGATGCGCCTCTAACAACGGGTGATCTGAACGGTCTTAATTTCAAAGAAAACCTTCAGGGCTATGGTGTAAATATTATCTCGGTTACAGATGCAAAAGGGAATTCGCTCCCTTATACGATCAACTATACCATGATGCGGGTGGACCTGCCAGCGGTAATAAAAGCAAAAGGGAAATATGTATTGAAAATCAAATGGAATTATAAAATTCCAGAGCGAATGAAAATAGGCGGCCGGGGCGGATATGAAAAATTTGCGGATGATGGCCAATCTGTTTTTACGATCACACAATGGTATCCAAGAATGTGTGTATATAGTGATTTTCAGGGGTGGAACAATAAACAGTTTACCGGCCGAGGAGAATTTGCACTGGCTTTCGGGAACTTTGATGTGACCATGAAAGTCCCTGCTGATCATATCATAGGAGCTACGGGAGTGTGTACCAACTATTCAAAAGTGCTCACAAAAACGGAACTTTCAAGGTGGAAACAAGCCCAGACTTCCGATAGTCCAATCCTCATCGTAACCCGTGAAGAAGCATTGGCCAAAGAAAAAAATCCAAATCTAACGGGATATAAAACCTGGAATTTTAAAGCAGAAAATGTACGCGATTTTGCCTGGGGAAGTTCGAGAAAATTTGTTTGGGATGCGATGGGAATTAAAGTGGATGGAAAGAAAGTAATGTGCATGAGTTATTATCCGGATGAAGCTTATTCATTATACAGCAGGTATTCAACCAAAGTGGTGGCCCATACCATCAAGGTATATTCTAAATTTACGATCCCTTATGCTTATCCGGTTGCGATCAGTGTAGAGGCATCCAGTGGAATGGAATATCCGATGATCTCATTTAATTTCGGAAGAACCGAACCAGATGGAACCTATAGTGAAGCTACAAAATATGGAATGATTGGTGTGATCATTCATGAAGTGGGACATAACTTTTTCCCGATGATCATTAACAGCGACGAACGTCAGTGGAGTTGGATGGATGAGGGGCTCAATACTTTTGTTCAGTTTTTAACTGAGCAGGAATTCGACAATAATTATCCAAGTAGAAGAGGGCCGGCGAATAAAATGACGGATTATATGAGGTTACCCGCTGATCAGCTGGAACCTATTATGACGAACAGCGAAAACATTATTGGGTTCGGGAATAATGCTTATGGAAAACCTTGTACGGCTTTAAATATTTTACGTGAAACGATCATGGGTCGCGAATTATTTGATCATGCATTCAAAGAATATTGTAAACGATGGGCTTATAAACACCCTACCCCGGCTGATTTTTTTCGCACCATGGAAGATGCATCCGGCATTGATCTCGACTGGTTCTGGAGAGGGTGGTTTTACGACATTCAGCCGGTGGATATTTCGATGGATTCCGTAAAAGCCTATCAGGTTGTATTAGGAGAAACGCTTCCGGTTAAAATGGACACCTTTACCAGAAGAGGAAATAATCGCAAGGAATATGAGCATGTGTCCAGGATCCGCAACAAAGAAAGTGGCATGGTGTTTCTGGTGGACAAGGATACCAGTCTGCGTGATTTTTATTATTTCTACAAACCGGAAGAAACTGCAGGCAAAGAAATGATTGAAAATCGTTACAGCAACCTGGAGAAATTAGCAACGGAAGATTTTAAAAAATACGAAGGCAAATTTATTTATGAATTGTATTTTACAAATAAAGGAGGATTGGTGATGCCCATCATTATTCAATGGAATTTTAAGGATGGCACCAGTGAAGTTGAACGTATCAGTGCCTATATCTGGCGTAAGGATGAACAGAATGTGGTAAAGGCATTTGTAAAGGATAAAGAAGTGGAGAGCATAGTATTGGATCCTTATCTTGAAACAGCGGATATTGATACAAAAAATAATCAATGGCCTCAACTCCCCAAACTAACCAGGTTTGAATTGTTCAAGAACAAGACAACAGTTCGTGGCGGCAATAATGCCAATAATCCTATGCAAAAGGCAAAGATGACCAATTAGTTTTGTCTTTGCTACCGCTAAAATTTTACTGACCCAGATAAATAAATGTATTTACACTTAAGTACGAAGGTGTAGAATTGATCGACGTTCCGGAACCACCGCTGCTTACGCTTACTGTATGCGTATGACTACCAGTGGTCGAGGAGGTAGTAGAAGCAACATCTACTGTATGAACATGGTCTCCATTAGCCTGTATATCTCCATTGTCCTGGGTTAATTGTCTGCGATCGGTGGTTCTGAAACCCATGTGCACCCCGGTTGGAGGAGCCGCAGGCCAACCCTGAGCGTCGGCATTATTTACATCACAAAGCGCCGTATAAAAGCTATGCCCGTGAGATCCATTGGTGGTGGTATTCACAGCAGCCGGATCTACGGTATGTGCATGATCACCATTGGCGGCAGCTGTTCCTGTAAAGTTAACACTCGGCAAATTGTTTTGACTCAGCGTGATTGAATTGGTTCCACCAGTGCTTCCGTTTGGACCAATATCTGCCAGGAATCTGTTAGCCGCATTCGGAAGATTAGCTACAATACCCAATGATGCAGCGTTGGCTTGTGCATTGGCAGGTAATAAGGTTAAAGCCCTACCATCCACCAAATACCAACCGTTATGATCTGCATTCTGGTAACCATGCTTAACATCACCTACGGTGATAGCGGTTGAACTGATCACATTAGAAGCAATATTAATACCTGTTCCTGCCGTATAAACGTTTACAGTATCATTATAAGACCCACCGCCATTGCTTAGTGTAACTACTAATCCGGTTCTCGAAATCGTTTGTAATTCATTGGTAACTGAACCATCTACTTCACCGGTAATATATCCGGCATCATTGGTAAAGGCACTTACATTCGTTGGCGTATTGGTAAGATCATTATAATCACCGCTGAATCCGTTTTCTGCGGTCTTTGCATAAAGGGCATAAGGAACACTCAGGAGCTGACTTGTTCCGGTGATGGTATATGCAGTTCCTCCTGTGGGATCCGTTTCTGTTTTTATGAAATAAGGTCCGCCAGCCCAGTTAATGGTGCTGAAATTTCCTGAAACCACCACACCTCCACCAATTTCAATAGTTACTAAACCATTCGTATTGGAAGTAGGGGTTTGTGTTTCCACATATACCGAAGGGCCACTTGCAGATCCCTGCAATATGCTGATCTGCATTCCAACAGGAGAGCCAACAATTAGATTGTTGGTGGCATTTCTGATCACCGCCTGGTAACTCATTCTGGATGGAGCCTGTGCAAAGGCAAACGATGCAAATGAGATGAATGATAAAAGGATAAATATTTTTTTCATGATGTTTATTTTTTGATGATTTTAAATGATTTGATTTTGTCGGTTGAGTTTAAGACTTGCAGAATATAGGTTGCAGATGGAAACAATTCCATTGGAATATTAGTGATCTTGTCTTTGATCTTTTGACTGGATAGTTTTTTGCCATCCATATCATACAACTCATAAGAAAGATTTTCCAGATTCTCTTTGTCAATTTTCAGGTTGACAAATGTGGTGGTTGGATTTGGATAGACGGATAGCAGAAGACTTATTTCCAGATTATCCTCTATGCCCATCGTAAAAAACTCGTAGGGTTGCTGTAACCCTTCATTCGTATTTCCATTACCACCGCTTGTGGCAATATAATCAACCTGACCGATTGAATAGCTTACTGTACCGCCACTACCACTGGCTTCTCCACCAGATGCGACCACACCTTTTTGGGCATAGATGGAAGAACCACACAGAAGTAACAGACATGAACAGTAAATTGGAATTGCGTATTTTTTTATCATAGGGTGTATTTGTTTTAAATATAAAACTTTTTATAATACAAAGATCAGACCCAATGATCGAAATGGCCTTACATGGTTTTGGAACTTCGTTATATAATTCAAAGCCAGTATAAAACAGGTCAATACGCCGTGCTGAACAAATTTTCAGAAATAATTGAAAGTTTAAAAGCAATCGCTAGTTTTGACGTATGGAAACAAATCAGCACGTCGAAAAATTTTACCAGGCATGGGGCACCCTTGGCTCCAACTGGGGGATCAACAAAACCATGGCCCAGATACATGCCTTATTATTGATCAGCGAAAATTCCTTAACCACCGAGGATATTATGGAAAAACTGAACATTTCCAGGGGAAATACCAACATGAATTTAAGAGCGTTGATGGATTGGGGCCTGATTCAAAAAGAACATAAAAAGGGAGAAAGAAAAGAACATTTTGTTGCAGAAAAAGATATCTGGAAAGTGTCGCGTCTCATTGCCAGGGAACGTAGAAAAAGAGAATTAGAGCCAGCCTTAAAGATCCTGGAAGAGCTCAGGTCAATTAAAGACACAGATGCTGAATCGAAACGATTTAAAAAACAAATTGATGAGGTTTATAAATTTACCTCGATGGTGGATTCGATCCTTGATAAGTTCATTAAAAGTAATACCAGCTGGATGATGAAAATTTTCGCCTACATTGCCAAGTAACTTTTTCATTGTGCCATGGCTCTGAAGGGGTCGCAGCAGGAAGCATGGGGACCCTGAGTGGGAAAAGCTGATGCCATTGAGTCCGTCACTTCACCATCACGAAGGACGAGGGGGGCGCCCGAATGAAGAAAAATCACTACTTTCGGGCCTTCAATAACAAAACCATGCTCGATAAGTTCGGAATTGCACAACGAATTGCCCGTGAACTCAAAGATGGAATGTATGTAAACCTCGGAATTGGTATTCCCACACTTGTGGCCAATTATGTTCCACAAGGCATGACCATTATTCTTCAAAGCGAAAATGGTTTATTAGGAATGGGCCCCTTTCCTGTAGAAGGAGAAGAGGACCCAGATACCATTAATGCAGGTAAACAAACTATCACCACCTTACCTGGTTCCAGTATTTTTGATAGTGCCATGAGTTTTGGAATGATAAGGGCTGGCAAAGTAGACCTTACTGTATTGGGAGCCATGGAAGTGGCAGACAATGGAGATATTGCTAACTGGAAGGTTCCCGGAAAAATGGTGAAGGGAATGGGAGGAGCGATGGACCTCGTTGCGAGTGCAAAAAATATTATTGTGGCTATGCAACATTGTGATAAAGCTGGCAATAGTAAATTACTGAAAAAATGTTCACTGCCCATTACTGGTCTTGGTTGTGTAAAGAAAATAGTAAGCGACCTGGGGGTTTTTGATGTAACCCCCAATGGATTCAAGCTGCTGGAAAGGGCTCCCGGGATCAGCGTGGAGGAGATTAAAGCAAAAACCGAAGGACGGTTGATCGTTGAAGGAGATATTCCTGAGATGATCATTAACTAATACAAAGACGAACTACTGGAATGAAACTTTCAATCGTTATACCGGCTTACAATGAAGAGAAAACGATACATCTTATTCTCGATAAGGTGTTGGCGGTAAAGCTGGAAGGCGGAATGGACAAAGAGATCATTCTTGTGAACGACTGTTCGAAAGATGATAGTAAGGGAGCTATTGAGCGGTATATCCAAAGCCATCCCGAAGCTTCGATGGTGCTTTATAATCATGAAGTAAATAAAGGCAAAGGTGCCGCACTGCATACCGGGATTGAAAAAGCTACCGGAGACTATGTGATCATTCAGGATGCAGATCTTGAATATGATCCGGAAGAATATAATTTATTGCTAAAGCCTGTTTTAAACGGAATGGCAGATGTGGTTTACGGATCCCGTTTTATGGGAGGTAATCCTCACCGGATCCTTTTCTTCTGGCATTCCATTGGGAACAAAGGCCTTACTTTTGCCAGCAACATGTTTACCAATCTCAATCTTACGGATATGGAAACCTGTTATAAATTGTTCAAGCGTGAAACGGTTCAAAGTCTGTTGCTAAAGGAAAAGAGATTCGGATTTGAACCAGAGGTGACTGCGAAAATTTCGAGGGTGAAAGACATTCGGATTTACGAGGTTGGCATCTCCTATTATGGCAGAACCTATGCGGAAGGTAAAAAAATAGGCTGGAAGGATGCGTTTCGTGCTTTATATTGTATCTTGAAGTACAATATTTTCGACCGAAAGGCGGTTAAATGAGTGCCCTCAATAAAATCAACCCAAGATGGCTCGTGATCGGGATCATCCTTTTTTTTGGAGCCGTTTATTGCTCCATCTCCCTTTACAATCATTATAACTTCAGAACATTCGCCTTCGACCTGGGGATTAAAAATCAGGTATTATGGGATTATGCTCATGGCAGAATGAACTACAATACCATTATGCCAGAACTTGGAGGGAAGGTAAATGTACTCGCCAATCACTTTGAACCCATCCTCTTTCTGTTTGCGCCTTTGTATTATATTTTTGGCAGCTATACGCTGCTTATTGTACAGATCGGCTTTATACTGCTAGGGGGCTATGGTGCCTATAAATACATTGCGGAAATAAGTGGAGACCGTGTATTTGCAGCACTGGGAATGGCGATGTTCTATGCCACGTGGGGAATTTTTGGAGCCCTATCATTTGATTTTCACACGAATGTACTAGCTGCTGTGATCGTCCCGTGGTTGTTTTTTGCCATTCAAAGAAAAAAACCGTTACTCTGGATATTGGTTCTTTTATTGATCCTCTTGTGCAAAGAAAACATGGCTTTATGGATGATTTTTGTGGGGCTGGGAATTTTTCTCCATTGGATCAAGGACAAAAAACGAAGAAACTTTGGATTGTTCACAGCCGGCATAAGTGCCTTGTATTTTGTGGTTGTAATGAAATATGCCATGCCATTTTTTTCCGATGGAAAGCTGCCTTATATGCATTTTAAATATGCTGCACTTGGATCCAGCTGGGGTGAAGCAATGCAAACGGTTTTTACGCGTCCAGGCTATACCATTAGGCTCCTGTTTGAGAACCATTTGCCGGGAGGCGATCTGGTTTTTAATGATAAGGCAAAATGGCAGTTGCATACTTTTGTGTTTCTGTCTGGAGGTATATTTCTCCTGCTAAAGCCCCAGTTTCTGGTGATGCTTATACCCGTTTATGCGCAGAAAATGTTTAGTGACGACCCTGTTAAATGGAGTATTTTTCAGCAATACTCCATTGAGTTTGTACCAATCATAGTGCTTGCCACCTTTACTTTTATTAACCGATCGGAAAATGCTACGGTGAAAATACTGGCTGCATTATTGATCTTCCTGGCATCTTTCGACACCTCCAAGGAATTCCTCGCAGTTTGGAAACCCCAACCTTATGGAATGGATCTGGCCAATTTTTATCAGCGATCGCATTATAAAAGAGAAATTAGCCGCAAGGAGGTCCGGGATTTACTCAAGGCCCTTCCTAAAAAAACAAGTGTTTCGGCCACCTTTTATGTACTTCCGCATGTGGCAGACCGAAAAAAGATCTATCAGTTTCCGGATGTAAGGGATGCGGAATATATTCTAACACTCAATGATGGGATCATGACCTATCCGCTCGATCAGCAGCAGTATCAGTTGACGGTAGACAGCATTTTAAGTACCGGTAGATGGAAAACCGAACTAAAAACAGATCATGGGTACCTACTTAAACGCCAATAACCACAGGGAGATTGAATAAAATTTTCGACCAAAAAAAAAATAAACGGCAGGCCCTTGTTCCAAAAAATACCCCTATATTTGAACACATTCACCACAGTCTTCATTACAATGCCTTACAAAGAAAAAACGGAAAATGAATTAAAACTCTACTATACCATCGGTGAAGTGGCTGATATGTTTGATGTGAAAACATCCCTCATCCGCTTCTGGGAAAAAGAGTTTGACATTATTAAACCCAAGAAAAATAAAAAAGGCAACCGACTTTTTACAAAGGAGGATGTCGATAACTTTTATATCATCTTCCATCTTGTCAAGGAAAGAGGCTATACCTTAGAGGGCGCCAAAAAGAAGTTAAGGCAAAACAAACCTGACACATTGAACCAGGTTGAGATTGTAAGGTCACTCAATAAAATCAAGGATTTCCTGGTTGAATTGAAGACCCAGCTTTAAGTATGGCATTGTTTTAGCATACGCTTTCCCGAATGAAAAAGTGCTTCGTAATACTGTTAGTACTTGTGAACCATTTTCTGGTGGCCCAACTAAATGTGGGTTTTTCTGGAACCAGAGGCTCTTATACCTTTTCAAAACCGTTTAAAACCATCCGGGATATTCCAAGGTTTAGCGAATGGGACAGCTTGCCTAACGGAAAGTGGAAACAGCTCTATGAAGGCGGTCAGCTGGCGATGGAATATACCATGAAAAAATACCTGTTGAATGGCGCCGCCAAAGGATATTACCCGGGAGGTGGTTTAAGGTATGAGTTCACCATGAATGGGAACTATATTGATGGTGAATTCAAGGAGTACTATGCGAGTGGTGCGCTATGGAGGCTGTACAATTATTTTGAAGGCTTTTTAAACGGCCCATGGTATATCTACTATGAGGATGGAATAAAAATGGCGGAGGGTGAACATAAGGAAGACAAAAAGGTTGGCAAACTTTATCATTGGTGGCCCAATGGAAATCCAAAGGAAGAAAGGACATATAGAAATGACACCATTAATGGGATGTCGGTTTATTGGTATGAAAGCGGACAAAAAATGATGGAAGGGAATCAGCATCCTATTGATACGAAAATTGGAGCATGGACCTTTTGGTGGGAGGATGGGACCCAACAAAAAGAAGCAGAATATGTAAATGGTCTTGAGCTGATCCATAATGCCTGGGATCGTAAAGGTGTCCAAATGGTAACCAACGGCGAGGGGAAATATACATTTACCACGTTATCAGGTGCAAAACTGGTTGAAGGCCTGTATCATGAAAGCATGCAGGAGGGGCCCTGGTTATTTTGGGATGAGAAAAATCTGAATGCTGAACCCAAAAAGATCTATTTCATAAAGGGAAAAAAGACCAAATAATTTTCCTCCGGTTCGGTTGTGGCTTCATGAGCTCAATTCGTGTAGCGCTTTATATTAACTTTGATACCCGGATGAAACAAGCCACTTATAAGAGATTTCTGTTTGCCTCCGTGCTGCTTGTCTGGGTTTATTTCATAACTGGGAATCTTTACTCACAGGTTACCATTAGCGGAACGATCAGGGATATATCGACCAACGAGGCTTTGGCATTTGCTGGAGTGGTGGAGAAAGGAACAACCAATGGATCTGTAACGGATCTGGATGGAAAATTTTCTTTCAAAATAAGATCGCTTCCAGTCACCCTTCAAATATCACTCATTGGATATGAGTCCAAAGAACTCGTAGTTGAACAGACGAAAATAGTCATTGGATTAAAGCCAACTTTTTATCATTTAAAAGAAGTTGTTGTAATGGCTGGAGAAAATCCAGCGGATAAGATCATTCGGAAAGTAATTGCCCGACGTGATTCGTTAAATCCGGAAAACCTGGCATCGTTTACCTATAGTACTTACAATAAGACCCTATTTACGGGAAAAAAAGATACGGTCATTAATCCATTTGCCGGACTTTTCGGAGCTGTAGATACCATGAGTCAACAGGTTGAAGACGTGTTTAAACGTCAGCATTTATTTATTAATGAGTCTGTAACAGAAAAAAAATACAGAAAGCCTGGGAATCACCATGAAACGATCATTGCTTCACGAACTTCGGGATTATCGAATCCAATATTTTCAACACTAACAACCCAGCTACAATCTTTATCTTTTTATGAGAATAGTCGCTTTCAGATCCTGAGTACAGAATATAATAATCCGCTTTCCGATGATGCTTTTGACAACTATAAATACAACATCGAGGATACTACTTTTAACGGAACGGACTCGATTTTTGTGATCTCATTTCAACCTAAAAAAGGTAGGAAGGCGACGGGAATGTCGGGGTTCCTCTACATTAATAAAACCTATTATGCGCTTGAAAGTGCTTTCGCTTCCCCAACCACTACCAATCAAATGCTGGTGATCGTACAACAGGTGTATACGCGATGTGAGGATGGACATGGGTTTCCGGTTCAATTAAACACGGATATGATCTTAAATGGCCTTAAGATCTCTAACCACAAGATGGTAGTGGAGGCCAGGACCTATATTAAAGATGTGGTGATCAATCCTGTTTTAAAATTAGGAGAGTTTGGAGCCGTGGAAATTGAGGTGGATGAAAATGCCGTAAAGAACCAGGAAAAAATTCTACCACTTTTCCGGGAGAATCCATTGGACCGAAAAGATTCCACCACTTATACTTCCATCGACAGTTTGTCTAAACAAATGAAGCTTGAAAAACGGATTGATTTTTTGGAAGCAGCACTGGAAGGAAAAATAAGGGTTTGGATCTTTGATATTCCGATTGACAAAATTTTCTCTTACAATAACTATGAAGGGTTTCGCTTAGGGGCAGGATTGGAGACAAATCATCGGATGTTGAAATGGATGAAACTGGGTGGATATTTTGCATACGGATTTACCGACAATGCCATTAAGTATGGTGGATTTGTAGAGTTTTTACCCTACCATAAAATGGACATGCGGCTTCGGTTAGATTATAGACAGGATGTTTTCTCGAGTGGATTTACCGATTTTCCGCAAATGGGGCCCATAGATCTTAGCCAAACCACCACCCAGCTCGTATTAAATGTTTTTGACAGCATCCGGTTGTTCGAAGGAAGCTTTTCCATCAAACCTTTTCAAAACTGGCAGCTGCGGTTTGCGATGAACCATCAGCAAATGGATCCAACCCGTCCTTATCGTTTTTTACCAGACACAAGCATAAATCAACATTATAATCTAACAGAAATTGATCTCTCCACCCGCTGGGGCATCAAAGAAAAATATATTACAGTTGGGAGGAAACATATTGCAAAACCTACGAAATTTCCTATTCTTCAGTTACATCTTATACAAAGTTTATCCGGTTTAGGTGGCCAGTTCTCTTATACCAAATTAATGGGAAGAATTACCCAGACTTTTTATGTTCGGAAGCTGGGCAAAACAAAAGTAATACTGGAGGGAGGATATATTTTTGGAGATGCACCTTATGCAAAAATGTTTGCGAATCGTGGTACCTTTTCCAATTTTTCCATTGTATCCAGGAACGGATTTGAGACCATGCGGTCGAACGAATTTCTCATGGATAGTTATTTCTCCTTTTATTTTTCTCACAATTTTGGAACACTCTTTCGTGTAAAAAAATTCATTCGTCCGGAGCTTTCAGTAGTGCATAATCTGGGATTTGGATGGATCAGAGAACCCTTACGACATACAGGTATTCCATTTAAAACCATGAAGCATGGATTTTTTGAAACCGGAATCGTGATTGATAATATTTTAGTGCTAAGCAATATGGGTTTTGGTCTTGGCGTGTATTATAGATATGGATCCACAGCGAGTGGAGATCCCCTGAAGAATTTCTTTTTTAAGATGGCTATCTCAACCACGTTTTAGAAACTACCTTACAAACCTTGCTACAATCTCCTTCACAGGCAATATCTGATAGGTATGCTCAATACTGGGTCCGGCACACCAGACAGTTTTGTAAGTATTTGTAAAGGCCGCTTTATTGATGGCCTTCATGCCTTTTAAAAAAGTAAACATCTTAATCCACTTTTTTATTCGCCTGTTTTTACTCAATACCTTTTCAAGCCAGTTTTGTTTGGTTCCCACACTTTGCACATAAGGAGTGTTGATTACCGAACAGGGGGTGCCGGATATTTTTGTGGTCATTACAATGTCTTCTTTGCCATATTCCACGCAGGCATTTTTATATTCATCAGAAATTTCTGCTTCCACACAGGCAATAAACGGACTTCCAATGGACAATCCATCTGCGCCCAGTTTTAAAATATGATCCACTTCCTCTTTTGTGCCTACACCACCTGCGGAAATCACAGGGATCTTGCAGTATTTTTTCAATAACGGAATTAGTTTTTCCGGTGGAAGGTTCCCGGCATGTCCGCCGGCTTTTGAGTTAACGGCTATCACCGCATCTGCACCCATTGCTTCCACCTTCATTGCATATTTTTCCTCCACCACATCGCAAAATACTTTTATTCCAAGCGGTTTGCAGACTTCTATCACTTTAGCAGGGCTCCCCAACGATGTAATAATAAAATCCACTTTTAAGGCCACGCAGGTAGCCAATTGTTGTTTCATCTTCAGGTTCGACTTATTCACGATGAGATTAATGCCCAATCCCTTTCCATTTGTTTTGCTCCGGATTTCTGTGATGGCTGCTTTGAACTCTTCATCGGTTCTGTAGTTCAATGCTGGTACGGCCGCCGCAATGCCTGAATTGATCGCCTCTATCATCATGCTGGCATTCGTCACCAAAAACATGGGTGCCATAATGATGGGATATTGAATATTTAATATTTCGGTGAGTTTTTTCATTGATGATCGGAGCGTCTTTGCATCTCAGCGCTAAATCTTTACTTCATTTAAAATTGCTATGTAACTCCATATTTTTATTCCTCAGATCAATTCCGCCCTCTATCATCGATTTTAAATTGGCCAGGTAAAAAGTCCAGCCGATGGAACATTGAACATATAAATTTTTTGTTGGATCTGTTTCCTCCGGTATTTCGCTTTGTATTAATTCGAGAATGGTAAGTCCTTCTTTTTCTGTTAAGCCAACCGTTACAATACAATGATCTGTAAATGTAAATTTAAAAAGATCTTTTCCATTTGCTTCAACCACTTTGCCGGTTTCGCAAACATCATCAGAATAGCCATGCCATAGCCAGGAATAGGTGTCACCGGCCTTTAAATAGGTATCTTTGCTAATGGATTTTCCATCAGTACCGGTAAAATCTGCACTCCTCAAAAACCAGTATTCCAGTCCTGCGGGTTTGGCCCATACATCATAAATAGCCTGCATCGGGGTGTTGAAATTGGCGGTTACATTAAATGACTTCCAGAGTTTGTTCATAGTTGTTTATGTTATGTTTTCCGTTTCCGGCTCAAAAAAAATCAACGTTCGTGCATCTCATTGTTCAATCCGAGGTCCTGGGTGTAGTTTTGACTAACGATTAAATACAAAAATATGAAAACTAAACTAACCATTTTTATTCTAACTATTATGTCCTCGATGTTTTTATTCTCCTGTAAGGAGTGTCAGACATGCACTGATCCTGATGACGAAACCCAGGTAGAGATTTGTGAGGGTGAAAGCCGGGATTATTATCTGCAGCAAATTACCACTTATGAAACAGCCGGATATACCTGCGTAAAAAAATAAAGTTCTTTTGATGTTGGGGTATTTACACAGTAAAAAGGGTCAACAATCGTTGACCCTTCCTCTATTTTTTAAAGATGATTTTTACGAATTAACTTAATACAGGCTTTTCAAATGTAGCCGCAGGTGTTTCAACAGCGAAAGTTCTCACATTTTTCAATTGCATTCTTTCGCCTAAGTTTTCTCTGCCGATATAACGGTTTCTGTTTACCTGGTCGCTGTTTAAGTTCTTGTAAGCAGCAATGCTCCAGCAGGTAGAAGATCCGTTAGCAACGATCACCACGCTCCAGTAAAGGAACAATCTCCACAAACGGTACCACCATTCGCCATATTTCTCTAATACCTGTTCTTTATTTCTTTCCCAGTTCTTATACCACTCATGTAAGGTATGTGAATAGTGGATACCAATATTTTCTACTGTTTGTACTTCAAAGTTTGCGTCCTGTAAAGTTTTTACAAGGAAAGCCAAGGGGGTAGACGCATCTGCTCCGGAGAAAATATATTCGTTCATAAATAATCCCCATGCCAAATCCTCCCAATGTTTTCCTTTTTTTGTGATTCCCGGATTAGCACGTAAACCAGCTTGCTGAATGTAGAACATTCCGTCATCATTCAATTTATCATATATTTTATTGATAAAACCCTGGAATTTGCGGATACCCACATGTTCTCCCATTTCCAAACAAGTGATCTTATCGAATTTTTGAGTATTTGATGGATTGTAAAGCATGTCTCTATAATCCATTCTCAGGATTCTTGCACGATCCTGAAGGCCATGTGCTGCAATTTGTTTGTTGCCATGGTCGGTTCCATCCTGAGCCAGGGTAATACCGGTTCCATCCGTTCCATAAAATTTTGCAGCATAAGCAATTAATGTTCCCCATCCGCAACCAATATCCAGATGTTTGTCACCCGGTTTCATCATGAGTTTTTCACAAACCATGGTCATTTTGCGGTCCTGGGCTTGCTCTAATGTTTCATTTGCACGATCAATCCAAAAACCACCCGTATAAACCATACGAGGGCCTAAGAAAAAACTAAAGAAATCATTTCCTCTATCATAGTGATCACGAACAATTCTTTCGTCCTGTTTTTTAGAATGGCTTACCACTTCAGGTATCATACGACTAAAGAAAAACTTAGTGTGGTGGCCGGTCAGTTTAAAATCGAAAAAAGTATTTCGTAAATCCATAAACTCTTCAAAGTCACCGTTTACGTCAACTTTACCACTAATATAATCTTCCACAAAGTGTCCAAAAGAACCTCTTTTACCCTTCTGATAGCGGCTTTTGGCCGAGGGTGATTTTACCTCGATGAAATCTAAAGCATTTTTTTCCATTTCTTTTTTTTTAAAAGTGGTGCGAAGTTAAGCTTTTTTGGGAGCTTAACCAAGCAGCACAAGGCTTTTTAGAGGGCCAAATGCCGCCATCCGCTTATAGTGCCCACCCAGGAGGCAGTGCCACAGTGGCTTGGCCTGGTATTTATGCCTTCTACTCGGCCAAGCCTATTGGCACTATGCCTCCTGGCCGGTGCAGCTACCGCTGCTGTCGACTGCCCACACTCGCTGTTTTTGTAGAGTATCGGGAATTAAAAAACAAGATCTGTTTTTACTTTTATTTCCATCGCTTCACCCGTTTTCGGATGCGTAAAGCCCAGTGAATAGGCCTGTAACATTATTTTACCTTCCAGTTCAATATTACTTCCATATAACTTATCGCCAACGATTGGATGACCAGCATGTCCCAGTTGAGCTCTGATCTGATGATACCTGCCGGTGATTAATTGGATCTCCAACAAGCTTTTTCCATTTTTTTCTTCCAGCACTGCATATCGGAGTGAGGATTGTTTAGAATCCGGTTGTGGCTCATCAAAGATCAATGCCTTTTTTTGTTTGGGATCTTTCAGCAGATAGTTTTCAATTTTCCCCATTTGGTTGGGCATCTGTCCTTCTACAACTCCCCGGTATATTTTATCCCAGCCCTCTTCCTGCATTTGTTGCTGGAGATCTTTGAGCATCGATAAAGTTTTAGCTAATATAATAACGCCATTAACAGGTCGATCGATCCGATGCACAATTCCCAAATAATGATTCCGATGATATTTCTCCAGATAATTTTGGGCCTCCTCTTCGAGGCTTGGGTGGCCAAAACGGTCACGTTCTACCTGCAATCCGGCAGGCTTGTCAACTACCAGAAGATCCTTGTCTTCGAAAAGAATGTGTTGTTCAATATTCACCCGACAAATATAACGGAAATGCTCCAGGGATTAATCGTACCCGGATTTGTCATCCTGAGCTTGTCGAAGGACAAAATCGTAAGTCCGGCATTATGCTTTCTTTACAATCAACTTCATCCCAATATAAATGGTTTTGCCATTATACAGCTTATTCCACTTCTTGAGATTATCAACCGAGGTATTGTACTTCTGAGCCAATGCCCATAGTGTATCACCCTTTTTAATGGTATGATATTTTGTGGTTGAAGTTTGGGTGTTTGTATTTGTGGTGGTTTGGTTGGCTGTTTGGTTTCCACCTTCCTTGAAATCTTTAGGCACCTTTATTTTTAATGTCTGGTCAATGTATACCACCTCGGTGGTCATTTGGTTCCATGCCTTAATGCTATCAATGGGGACGCTATAATTGCGTGAAAGGATCGCCAGGTATTCTCCCTTTACAACTTTGTGATTGATGATCTTATAATTAAGATCTGAATTGGTCACTGTTTGATTTGCATTATTGATATTAGCAGAATCCGTTTTAATACTATCTGTTTTAACTACGTTATCAGCGACCAGCAGTGTTTCAGGATCAGCCGAATATTTATAGATATTCTGTTCGTTCGCCAGAAAATCGCCGATATAGTTTTTAGGAAGATATAATGCATATCCATAATCACCACCTGGCACGTAATCCAAAATATAACTTGGATTGAGTAAACGAAGATCTTCCAGTGTAACATTTACATATTGCAATACCTGACTGAATTTTACCGGTTTGGTAACCCAGATGCTATCGATTTCATAACTGAAATATTTTGGGGTGCTCGGATAAATATTATGTTCTTTGTGATAGGCCATTATATAGTTAACCGCGATGAAAGCAGGCACATAGCTGGCTGTTTCTTTCGGCAAAAACGGACGTATTTCCCAGAAAGTTCTTTTACCTCCAGAACGACGGATCGCCTTGTTTACATTTCCAGCACCACAATTGTAAGCTGCTAATGCCAGTTGCCAATCGTTTTGAAAATATTTGTATAGATATTTTAAATATACGCAAGCAATCTCGGTTGATTTTTCAGGATCAAATCTTTCATCAATATAAGAAGTAACTCTGAGGCCATACATTTTTCCGGTAGCTACCATGAATTGCCACAAGCCTCCGGCACCAGCTCTGGATTTGGCGGTAGGGTTGAGAGCTGATTCAACGATGGCGAGGTATTTTAATTCAAGCGGCATTTTATGTTCCGATAACTTCTGTTCAAACAATGGGAAATATAATTCTGCCATTCCTAAACATTTGGATACTGTGCCTCGACGCTTGAATGCATACAAACCAATAAACGTTTTTACCTCATCATTATAGTCCAGTTGAAACGGAGTTTCACGATCAAGCTTCATCATCCGATCTCTGTATACCTCGTCTGTAAAGGCCGGGACACTGTCTTTCGGATAGTTATAAATGTTGAGCACATTCACATCATCTGTAAATGTATGATGATTAAAAAAATGAAGGACATCCAAACTATCCAATTGTGCTAACACAGGATCGTCAGGCAGAAAATTACCGGAACTTATTTGCCCATGTGCCAGAGAGAGCTGAAGAAGAAAAACGATTGGAAGTATTTTTCGGAGTATCCTCATGAATAAAAAATAAGTAGAGATCGTTTATTTATTCTATAAAAAAACGAAATTTATTTGTAAGTATAAAGTGTTCTAAATGTAAAACGCTGTTAACAAAAAGCTATTGTCCTAGTGCTGTGTGGAATTGCGGAGAGATAAAATCTGTTAATAATTCATTATAGACGATGCCATATCAAGCATCATTTTCTCTGAAAATGCTTTTGACATGAGTTGCATACCAATCGGAAGACCTTGATCATCCTTGCTTACAGGCACAGTAACAGATGGATGACCAGTGATATTTGCCTGAACCGTGAACAGATCTTCCAGATACATTGTAATTGGATCATTACTATTTTGCCCGAATTTAAAGGCGGTACCGGGGGTTGATGGAACTAAAATAAAATCAGAAGTTTTAAAAATTTCATCGGTTGCCTCTTTCACGAGACGACGAACTTTTTGTGCTTTGGTATAATAAGCATCATAGTATCCGGCGCTCAGGACAAAGGTTCCAAGCATAATGCGTCTTTTTACTTCTTTTCCAAATCCTTCACTTCTGCTTTTTAAATAAGTCGATTCAAGATCTGTTGCTGCGGAACTGCGATAACCATAGTGAATTCCATCATACCTGGAAAGGTTGCTGGAGGCCTCGGCCGTAGTGAGTACATAATAAATAGGAACCAGAAAATCGAGATATGGAAAATGTACCGTGATAATTTCGTTACCATCACTTTCCAATTTTTTTACGGTTGCTTTATAAGCTTCCATCACAGAAGGCTGGATAGACGGGTTGTTCATAACCACATCGAGGATGGCAATTTTTTTCCCACTTATTTTTTTTATGTCTCCGTAAGTTTCAGTTTTTGTGGAAGAGCTTGTCGCATCTAACGGATCTTTACCAGCCATGATCTCCAAAAGGAGTCCGGCATCTTCCAATGAATGTGCAATCGGACCTATCTGATCAAAAGAGGAACCATAGGCCAATAAACCATATCTGGAAACCCTTCCATACGTAGGCTTTAATCCGACAAGCCCGCAGAAGGAAGCAGGTTGACGAATAGAACCTCCTGTATCGCTACCTAACGAAGCAAGGCACATATCTGCGGCAACGGCCGCAGCGCTTCCACCGGATGATCCTCCAGGCACCCTTGATGGGTCTCTGGGATTCTTTACAAACCCAAAGGCAGAATTCTCATTGGAGCTTCCCATGGCAAACTCATCACAATTGGTACGGCCAATAATGATCACATCTTCTGCAATAAGCCTTTGGATGGAGGTTGCAGAGTAGATGGACGTATAGTTTTCGAGGATTTTGGAGGAGGCAGAAACAGAATGGCCGGCAACGCAAATATTGTCTTTAACTCCCAGAACCATGCCGGCTAACCTTCCCAAAGGCTTTCCAGATCTCTTTCTTTCATCGAGTTCACGGGCCTTCTCAATAGCTTCATGACTGAATACCTCCAGGAA
>JANWKQ010000101.1 GCA_025451295.1 Flavobacteriales bacterium
ACCAAAGGACAAATGCGGATCATACCTGAACTTATCTTCTATTTTGATGATTCAGCTGCTTATTTTGAAAAGATCGATGGGGTTTTAAAAAATCTCGAGATCAAAAAGGATGATGATAAAGAGGCCGGTGATTAATCCAAGCCATGAATTCCGTTTATAAAGATCAACTTCAGCTTTTAAAAAAAGTAACTCCCCGGAAGGCGGTAAATGTGGTGCGTCTTTTTACCAGTTTTTATTTTTCCAGAATAAGGGGCAAAGCCGGGATCAGATCTATGCCTATGGGATTGTCCATTGAACCAACTACGTCTTGTAATTTGCGTTGCAGTGAATGTCCCAGCGGGATGCGATCCTTTACCCGTGAAACGGGGATGCTCCATCAGGATACATTTCAAAAAGTAATTGATCAGGTCAAAAACAAACTCATCTGGCTTACTTTTTATTTTCAGGGAGAACCTTATCTCAACAAAGATTTTTTGAAAATGGTGAAATATGCCAGCGAAAATGGCTTGTATACCATGACCAGCACCAATGCCCATTATTTTACAGATGAGATAGCCAAAGAAACGATCGAAAGTGGTTTAAGCCGTATCATCGTCTCGATGGATGGAACCACCCAGGAAACCTATGAGCAATACCGAAAAGGCGGCTCTCTCGAAAAAGTAAAAGAGGGGATCTCCAAACTGGTGAAATGGAAAAAGGAGTTGAAGTCAGCTACGCCTCATATTGTACTTCAGTTTATTGTATTTGGACACAACGAACATGAAATAGAAGAAGTGAAAAAAGTGGGAAAAGAATTGGGGGTTGACGAAGTGAAAATAAAATCAGCCCAGATCTATGATTTTTCTCATGAACATTTATTGCCTTCAGACTCAAAATATGCCCGATATAAAAAAGAAAACGGAAGCTATTCCATCAAAGCCGGTTTAATGAATCATTGCTGGAGAATGTGGAGCAGTGCGGTGATTACGTGGGATGGAAAAGTGATCCCCTGTTGTTTTGATAAAGATGCCCATCACCAGATTGGGAGTATTGAACAAAAACCATTTAAAGATATCTGGCTGAGCGAATCCTATGATGATTTCAGGAATAAAGTGTTGATCGATCGCAAAAGTGTTGACATTTGTACCAACTGTACAGAGGGAACGGAAGTCTGGATTTAAATTTCCCTAGGCCAATACGCCTTGTAAAATAGATTCAAATAGTTTTTTACCGTCGGTATTTAGAAGATTTTTGTCTGCCGCTCTTTCGGGATGTGGCATCATGCCAAATACATTCCGGTTGATATTGGTCACACCTGCGATATTCAATGTTGATCCGTTTGGATTTGATTCGGGAGAAACATTTCCGTTTTCGTCACAATATTTAAACAAAACCTGGTCATTGTCTAATAGGGATTGAATTGTTTTTTCATCTGCAAAATATCTACCTTCTCCGTGAGCAATCGGGATTTTGGCGACTTGATGTTTGGTATAAGCGGATGTAACCAGGCTGCTGGTAGTTTGTACCTGAAGAAAAACATTTTTACAATTGAACTTCTGGTGATCATTATGGAGCAATGCACCAGGGAGTAAGCCGGCTTCGGTTAAGATCTGAAATCCGTTGCATATTCCCATTACGTTCCCTCCTTTATTGGCAAAGCTGATCACTTCCTGCATGATAGGAGAAAATCGGGCTATAGCTCCGGATCGTAAATAATCGCCGTAAGAAAATCCACCTGGTAAAATGATAAAATCGCAACCCTGCAGATCATGATCTTTATGCCAGAGATTCGCGACCTCACAACCCATGATGTTTTTTAAAACATAGATCATATCCTGATCGCAGTTGGATCCAGGGAATGTAATAACACCAAATTTCATGCTGAAGAATTAGAGCACTAAAATAGTGATTTTTAGTGGAATTTCTATTTCCAATGGAACACCTTTAGATGGTCGCCTTCGGCGCCCCTTCTTTTGTTTCCCGCAGATATCGCAAATCTCACTGATTTTTCGTTGACTCCTCTATCCCATACGGCGGATAGCATTCCGCAGAAGGAAAGCGCAAGCGCTTTCGGAAAAAATATCCCGAAATTTGTATAATTTATCAGGTTTAAATATATTTTAAAACAAAATTTAGACAAATAATATGTCAGAAAACGATATTTCCTTTAAAATAAGAGGAGCCATTTTTAATGTATATAATAAGCTTGGTCCGGGATTGCTAGAATCTGTTTATGAATCCGCTTTAGCTTATGAACTTATAAAAGAAGGTCTAAAAATTGAGCGACAGGTATCTTTACCAATCGTTTATGATGGAACAGAATTAGGTGCAGGTTTTCGAATCGATATTCTTGTGGAAAAATTGGTGCTTATTGAAATAAAATCAGTAGATACACTGGCGGATATTCACCACAAACAAACCCTTACTTATGTTCGACTATCGGGCTTGAGGCTTGGTGTACTAGTCAACTTTAACACCGCAAATATTTTGAGTTCTAGATATCGCAAGGTAAATCAGCTATAACCCGCCCTTCGTTGCCGTCAGGCAACTATCAGCGAGATGCTATAGTCCGCATGGGATAGCAGAGAATGCGAATTAGCGTAATCTGCGATATCTGCGGGAAACACAAAATGAGCACCGCGAAGCGGGGCGAATATGAATGATTATCAATAAAATTCAATCTGTAAAACAGCAATCGTAATAAAAAGCAGCAGCGTAAATACATCCGCAATCCATTGCCTTTTTAAATTGAGAAAATAGAAGGATAGATATACCCCCATCGGGATGGCCAGTAAGACGACCTGTTGCTTATGAGTTTCTTTAAAAAATAAGGGAATGAGAAAAGTGATCAGAAAAAACAGCGTGAATACGTTGTAGATCTTCCGTTGGATCACTTTTAAAGTAAACCGGGTTGTAATATACCGAAACAGGCTGAGGCCAAGGAGCACCACGATGAGTCCATAAAGGATCAATTCGGCGATCTTATATGGGAAACTTTGGGGAATAAAGTCGATGAGTGTTACAAACTGTCGTTGCCAATAACCTTCAATATCGTCGATCCAGAAATAATAAGAAAACACATACATATAGGGAACCAGAAAACCGATGAGTGAAACCAGTGCACTTCTAAAGGTAAGCATGCCCAGCATTGCCATCGCAATCAATACAAAAGGGAAATAAAACAGGGCCTGTAAATAAAACAGGGATCCGATTGAAAAAAGAATGGAAATATTGAAAACGGTCCGGAGGGGTTTCTTGTCGGCCGGGGCTGTCATTAGAATATAGACCGCCGGTACGATGAAGGAGGCTGCAACGATGGCGGAGTTGAACAGGAGGTTCCCGGGAAGCATACAGGCAATGAGCAGGTAAAAGAAGGCAGGCAGATAGGTGGTTCTGCCCAGTAGATTCAGTTGGATCATCATATAGTTATACATCATCGACTGGGCAAAGATGAGTACAAAGCTTAGGGAAAGATTTAACCACTTGATATGTGCCCAGAATTCGAAAAGTGAATTATAAATGATGGTATCTTCTGTATTGTACCGGAGGGGAACACTGTGTAAAGCTGGACTCAAAAAAACCAATACCTGGAAAAGAAGGAGAAAAACGATTCCCGAAAGTTGATTGGTCTTAAAGAGGTTAATGATCATACGTGTATTATCCCTGCAAAGAGAGCAAAAAGGAATGAATTAATAAAGGGCTCTGACTTCGAAGCTGTCAAAATATGGAAAAAAATGTAATTTAGCCTGATATTTACCTGATCAATGCCAATACTTTTAAGTACAGACAGCGCTTCTAACAGCTCACCTATTACAAATCCCAGCACTGAGAATTTGATGATGCTCATTATTATTACCGGGGGCTTACTTTTTATTTGTGTCATCTTACTGATTATTGTAATGCTGAGATCAAGGGCCAGAAGAAAAAAAGCAGCCTTGACGATCCCTCCGGTAGTTGTAACGGAGACAATCCCTGTTCAGGAAGTGAAGAAAACGGAAGAAGTGATTCCACCGGTGATTAAAGAGGTAGTAGTAGAAAAGAAACCGGAACCCGTGAAAGAAGTCGTGGAGATCGTGATCAAAAAGGAACCGGTTATTGAACCAAAGAAGGAAGAACCGGTTGTTGTAGAAAAGGTGGAGCCTAAAAAAGAAATCCCGGTGTTTATAGAAGATAAGAAAGAGCCTGTTGTGAAAGTGGAGGAAGTGAAGAAAGAAGAAGTGAAAAAACCGGATGAAGTGATCATTCAGATCGAGGAGAAAAAAGAGGAGATCAAAAAGCCGGAATTAACGCCGATAAATACAACTACAGAGCAAAAGAAGGAAGAATTCAGAAAAGCGCTTGCAGAGACCCATAGCAAGGAGGATAATCTCAAGATACTTCAGGAACGGTTGAAAGAACTGTCGAAGGAAAAGAATACAACTGTTACCTTTATCGAACCAGAGAAGAAAGAAACGCCGAAAGTTGAAGAAAAGAAAACGGAACCTGTTGAACATACCAAACTGGTGGACCTTACGGCCTTGATCAACGAAAAACTTCAGGGGACCACAGAGAAAAAAGCGGAACCAGAAAAAATCATACCGGTTGTTGAGAAAAAAGAGGAAGAGAAAAAGGTTGAACCAGTTCCTGAGAAGAAAGAACCCGAACTAACGGAAGAAAAATCTCATGAGATCATGACGCCATTCCTGGATAAGATGAAATCAAATAATGAGATTGCACCTGTTGAAGAAACAGAAGATCAGGAAACCGCAGAAACATTGATCCGTGAAATCGAGGAAGATATCAAACTGACTGCAGAGAAAGAGGAAGTAAAAAATAAGGAGGTTGAACCCAAAGTAGAAAAGGAAAAGCCAAAAGAAAATATTCCACCTCAAAAAGAAGAACCTCCGAAGACCTTTACAGAGTGGTTGAATACTTTAAAGAAGTAAACATATTTATTTAGAAAAAATGGAAGATCCCGGTCGCATGGCCGGGATCTTTCAGGATAAGACCTTTTATGATGTTCCGTCAATGGTGCAACCGTTCATCATATTTGACCAAAAGTCTTATCACCTCACTTTTATATTTTATAAAGCCGACACAGCAGAATTGAACTGAGCGATGGTGGTGGTGGAAAAATTTAATGTGGTTTGATTTCCGGATGCACCAACAGATAAACCTGTGGTAATAGAAGAACTAAATGAATCAGAGGCCTCGTCATAGTGGATTGCTGCAATCGAGTAGCCGGTTCCAACAGGGATGTTCTGTGTGCAAAATGAATTTGAGCACCACCATCCATATTGCAGTTCAATGCATGAGTTCAGGTTGTTGAATATGGCAAACACCCTGGTATTGGATGCGCTATACCCATCTGGACCAATTGCTTCAATATCACTGGAAGGTGTTTGATTGTAAAAAGCATCACAATTGATCCACGACATATTATCAAATTGGACCTCGTAATAAATACCGGTATAAGCATTTCCGTCATAGCTCCACGATCCTCCTGCATTGGCCGAATCACCCGTTGGGTTCCAATATCCATTAGACTCGGGAAGTGAATCATTCGTGATCCATGCAAAAACTTCCATGTCTGTATTAGCGGTTACACTTGTATTCGTAACCGGCATCAACGCAAAAATATCGTTGGCAAGACTTAGTTGCTGGCCATTCTGGGATGCGGATATATTAATTACTCCGCCGGAAATGAGAGGAATACCATATGAAACAGTGGGTCGTTGGTTGAACAACATTTCGCTTTTATCATATACTTCGGTTAGATTGAATGTAACATTACCACTAACAATTCCACCGGGACCAGTGAAACTATTCGCTGGAATGTTAATAATGGTTCCCCTACTTCCAACGATGGTGCTATTTACACTGGCATTCACAGTAAAACTTTGGGATGGAGTGGCATAATCGGTAAACATTTTATCGAATCCTTTTGGTCCGTTATTCTGTTCACAGGAAATGATCAGACCTAAAAGAATGATCAGGACACTTGCTTTAAATAAATTTGTTGGTTTCATGATTATTGATTTTATACTAAAGACCAACCGTTTTCTGTTTCGTTGCCTGAAAAAATGATTTTTTTTTAGAAATCAGGGATTATTGTCGTCTTTTCCCAAACAGGAACTCAAACCCAAAGCGGCTTCCAAAGCCAAAAGGATGCTGGTTGATTTGATTTCCCTCGTTGAACACCGAAAAAACTCCATAACGCGATGTAAAACCAGCAAAGAGCCTGAACCGATTGTTTATGGAATAGGTGAGTAAAATGTTTCCGGTTAAATAAAGATTTACCGGGGTTACTTCGGAAAGACTGTCAAGTCCATTTGTTTCATATAGGAGGTTAGAACCGACTGGTTTTGTTAAATAGGAAGCATATATATTGAAAGAAGGAGCGGCCCCAATATCAATGGCCAGGCCAAATCGCCCCATAGGAATATTTGCACCTAATGTAAACGGAATTTCAATTGATTCCATTCGGCTGGCATAAGTGCCAAAAGGCACCGTTGAAATAAAATTAACAGAATCATCATGAGCTTGATTAAAACTATAATAGGAATAGTTGACACCAAGGGTCATTGTAAAATATTTGTTGATAGTCATTCGAGTCCCAATTCCAGTCTGAAGTCCGAGCATGAATTTATCCTGCGATTGTCGACTGGACAAATACAGGCTGTCTATATATGAAGAAGGGGTTGACCCTGCAGTAATCTCATTTTTCATTCCCATAATTGAAATATGGGGATAAATGGCAAATACAATGGAGTTTTGATCACCTTTTCTTTCGTCTTTGAGGTCATTTAAAATATCCTGGAAGGAACGAAGCGATAGTTTTTCAGGGACATAAGTCATATTCTGATACGACAAAGCCGTTGCATCGATAAAAGAATCTTTCTTCCGGTTGAATGAATCTGTTATAAGGGTTGATTGATCTGTAGTTTTCATTGAATCAACCAATTTCACCAACGGTAGATTATTTATCTGTGGTTCGTTTTCGTTTACTTTTGATTCTCTTGTGGTATCGTTCAGATTGATATTATTTGAGTTACGGGAGATGAATTTTGTCTCGTAGTTATTTTTAACGGTGTTTATAGAATTTACCGTCTTCTCCTTCATGGAGAATTGATTTGACTGGGTATTTAGATCTGAATGACTTGTTG
Organism: Flavobacteriales bacterium; assembly: GCA_025451295.1. Taxonomy (GTDB): domain Bacteria; phylum Bacteroidota; class Bacteroidia; order CAIKAF01; family CAIKAF01; genus JANWKQ01. Next base: position 7,125 of record JANWKQ010000101.1, read on the forward strand.
AGTTTGGTTGGCTATTTTGGGGTTGGCTGTTTTCCGGTTGCTTTTTATTGACGGATATGTTTTCATCTGCAGGGATAGATGATGACTGATTTGATTGATCTACATTTGTATTTTGAGAGGACGGGATTTTCTTATTTAAAAGTTTACTATCCATATACGACATAATGCTCACAGTTCCGGCAAACAGAAACACAGGTAATATAATGATGAACCAGAATCCGAATCGTCGTTTTTTCTTTTCACGAAGTTGTTCCTGAATGGCTTCAAAAGTAAGCTCAGGGTCGGTAACCATCATGGGATACTGCCCCAGCTTTTCCGATAATATTTGTTCAAACGTCTTATCTTTCATGTTGTGTGTCGGATTGTTTGAATACAAGTAGTTTCTTTTTCAATATCCCCTTGGCCTTCATATATTGGGTCCTGGAAGTGTTTTCAGATATACCGAGCGCCTCCGAGATCTGTTGATGCGAGTATCCCTCAATTGCATATAAATTAATTACTGTTCTATAACCAGGGGGTAGTTCAGAGATTCGTTGATGCAACTGTTCGGACGATATTTGTGTAAGCCAATCAATGTGATCGTTTTCTTCCTCAACATCGGTTGGCAGTATTTTATGCAGGTCAGCCAACTTTTTTTTCTTTTTTAAAAAAGTGAGTGCAGTGTTCACGGCTACTTTTTTCATCCATCCTTCAACTGCTTCAGGATTTTTCAGCGTTTTTATTGTTGTGAATATTTTTACATAGGTTTCCTGCAAAAGATCTTCGGCATCTTCCATTGAACTTGTATACCTGTACAATAAACCGAAAAGCACGGGATAGTATTTGTGAAACAAAACTCCCTGAGCATGCTTATCGTTGTGGATACATTTCTCTACTAATTCGCCTACGCTATATTCACTTAGGGTGGTCAAAAGGTCCTAGTTTAATAGTAAGACTGGGTTTTGGTATTTTTGTTGCCTGGATTAACCCTGATAAAAGGATATTAGGAAGTTTTAAAAATTAACCAGCTGATTATCAAACTTTTATTTTTCATATAATCCTTCCGGAACTGGCGTTTCCGGGGCAACACTTTGGATCAGTTGGAAAATCTTTCTGGCTTCCTCCATCTTCTTGAAGTACATTTCGTAACCCACTCTGGAACTCAACACACTCATCGAAAAATTAAGGATCTGACGTTGGAATTTATCCTCTTTACTATCAGGAGTAAAATTGATATCGAATTCCAAAGGATTAGTCAGCGGATAATATTTGGAGGTATCAGCCGGAACCAAACGATAGAAATATGCATCAGGGACAAGCAAGGTGTTCGGAGGTAGTTTTACATCAACACCCCGTGAAATATTTGCGTCGAGTATCAATGAGGAAACATATACCGGGCGATTTTTGTATTCATTGAGGATAGCTCCAATTAGTGCTTCAAATTTTCCCTGGATGAAGTTAGGATCATGTTTTTGCTTTCGTTCGAAGGGAATAACGGCTTCATTAAACTCATTGGACTGCTTTTCAACCTTTGTTGCAAATCCGGGATCCCAAACCTTCACCTGTTTAAAATACCATGATCTTCGCAACAATTCTTTATCAATGATCAATACATCAGGTCTCTGGTGATCTATAAACTGATGATAAAGACATGGGCTGATAAAAACATCCCATTCCCAACTGAGAATGATCGCATCCTTTTCAACAGAATTAAGTGCTGAAATGGAATATTGATCTACATAGTGAATTTTGCTTTGATCTACTTTTGGATAATATAGGGCTAATGGCACTAGCGGAAGGATCAGCATCGCCCAGGCAGGCTTCACATTCTTTTGTAAACTCTTGATGGAGGTTAAGAGCCAGTAAACACCGAATACCATAAAAATAGCCGCCGACATATACGCCAGCAGAAAATAATTTTCAATATCATGAATGCTATATTGAGCTGCAAATAACAAACAACTTAAAAAATGGAATGCCCAGAAAACACTCATCTTCGCATTCTTCATGAATCCATAAATCATTCCGGCAAGCATTAAAATAATACCGAAAATCATGGATTCGTTGGAAAGATTGGAAAAGAAAGTAGAGATAGTATCATTGGATTTTTTATCATCACCCATGAAGGTTTGGAATTGCCACCCACTTACATGCCGTTTCATATATTCCATATTCTCCGGGTCACCCCAATTAACTTTTGGTGAAGCACCAGCCCGGATCATCATAAAGCCGTAGAGCAAAAGAAATATCCCGGTAAAAGCTGCTGCCATTACCAGTCCGGATTTAAAGGCTGGCCCGGTGAACTTCATTTTCATAAAATATAATACAACCACTCCAGGGAGGATCAGGAATGAGGTGAGGTGGTTCGTAAAACAAAGTCCGAGAAATATTCCGCAAATGATCCAGTCTTTAAAAGTAGGAGTGGATTTATAATAAGTTTTTAAAAAGACAAAAAAGAATACTGCTAAAAGGGCTATATGTAATGAATATACTTCCACACCTGCTGATTGGATCCACCAGGTCCTGCAAAATGCCAGAACAAGAATACCGGAGATAGAGGCGATCAATTCCAGCATAAGTGATTTTGGCTGGGGAGAAGGGGCGTTTGTGGCATTCTTTGTAGTTGGTTTTTTTACCGGAGGCTTCGGGACAAACGCATTTTTCAAAATCAGAAAAGCGGTTTTCACCAGAAAAAAATTGGCAAGTGCTACCCAGATAGCGCAAAGAAGGTTTAAACGAAAAATAACGGTCCCGATCGGAATTTTTGACCATAAAAATCCAAGAATATTAAAAAGAGGATATCCGGAGGGATGTGAAATACCGAGGGTATACTGAGAAGTGGCCAATTCCCCGGCATCAATAGGCATGATACCTCTGCTCATAGTGAGTAAGTATATAATTAAAGTAAACAGAGAGGTAATAAGAGGGGCATATCTTTGTAGTGAATTATTCATGTTCAATGGTTCAAATGTTCAAATGTTCAACAAGGATCAATGTTCAGGGTTATATTGACTGTTGAATTTATTTTTTTCGCCTTTATAGTCAGAAGAATATATTGATTTTATAAAATTTGAAATATGGGAGCTTAGTTTTTTACACTTTGCAATTAAATTCTCTTTTTCAGTTTCGGTTATTAAATGATAATCGTATGCACGATATATTTGTGATCGAAGTTCGCCACAAGATCCTTTTGAGAAATATAAAAATTGAACTAGCTCCTTATTACCGCCTCTTTCAAAGCCTTCAGCAATATTATCAGGAACTGAACCAGAGGAGCCTTCAATTTGGTTCCGTAACCTTGGAAAAGTATTAAAAGCATCCCGGGTGATATAGGGATAAAGATCTTGGCAAAGTTGTCTCGCTTCCTGCCAAATTATCAGATCTTCAAAACATTTTGCACCAGCCATAACCTCTACTTTTTTGAACTTTTGAACAATTGAGCTTTTGAACTTCCTTAATTTCGGTTAAAAATAAGAATTCCGTTAAATAAATTAAATCCGGACAACTAAATACTGCGTAAATAGTTTTACTAATTTTAAATCCGATTTATGAAGTCGATCCCATTTATAGTTTTAATATTGTCGCTAGGCTTAAATGCCTGTGGACAGCAATCAACCTCAGTTAAAGAAGAAAAAAAAGATAGCACCATGGCCACATTTGAAGTAGTAAAAAGTGAATCCGAGTGGAAATCACAATTGGATGATGAGCAATTCCGTGTTTTGAGACAAAAAGGCACAGAAGCTCCTTTTAGCGGAAAATATTATTATGAAAACGACCAGGGGGTTTATTGCTGTGCAGGCTGCAATAATCCACTCTTTAAATCTGATACCAAGTTTGATGCCGGATGCGGATGGCCCAGCTTTTATGAGCCGATTACACCGACAGCGGTAAAGGAAAACAAAGATATCAGCCATGGCATGGTTCGAACTGAAGTGGTTTGTGGAAAATGTGGTGGACATTTAGGACATGTGTTCAACGATTCACCCGAACAGCCTACCGGTTTAAGATATTGTATCAATTCAGTATCTATTGACCTGGACAAAAAAGAGGATAAGTAAATCTTCTTCGGATGTATCGGGCTATAGGTGTTGAGGCCCCTAAATCCCCTTTCCTAAAAATTCCATTTTACTCCAGAAAACGGTCCCAAATTGTGTAGCACGTTGTTTTGCATTGTCGGCATTTATGCCTTCAAAAAACTCATCAATCACAGATCCGAAAAGTTTGACCCAACGATCGAAATGTGTTTTGTTGATGGGTAGATCCACATGTTTGTTGAAAGGAACTCCTTTATAGGTATAGGCATCCAGCAAAACCGTTTGCCAAAATGTATACATGGTATTCAAATGGTGATCCCAGTCTTTTACTTTTGCATCGAAAACAGGGCCAAGTAATTCATCCTCTTTTGCCCGTTCGTAGAACGTATTCACCAGTAATTTTATATCGTCAAGAGTGGATATGTCTTGTTTGGCTGACATTATTTGGTGGCTACATAAAAAAGATCAAAGCATTTGTCATCTGCTTTTTTCACAAAAAAATCTTCATGCGTAAAAGAGTTAGCCAGATCGGTGTTCTCGTGCATAAGCTTTTTCCGGTTGCGCTTATTCATGATATCATAAGGTACCTGAAGCACCTGGCGGGGAAGCCAACGGTTCATTCTTAAAATATCCCAACGGAGAACTTTCTGCACACTTTTTTTATTGTTCTCATAGTATGCATCTGACTTTTCGTTGCCATACACACCCATGGGCTCTACCTGCGAAAAATATTTCGATAAGAGATTTTTGAACTGTTCCACCGAATATTCGCGAATATGCCATGGATTTCTTGTGATTGACATTTTAATATTGGGTGTGGTAATGATGAGCTTACCTCCTGGTTTGAGCACCCGGTGTATTTCACGGATAAAGGAGTGATCATCTTTAATATGCTCTACCACCTGGAAGGTAATGGCGAAATCAAATGTATTGGCTTCGAAATTCAACGGGGGGACATTACCCTGCATGAACGTAACATTCGGATATTGGCTGAAATCGAGCTTGGTATCAAACTTATCAACCGTAACAAACTCATTTGCAACGCCGGAGATAATTTCAACTCCATAACCACTTCCGGTACCAATCTCTAAAACTTTGCCTGATATACGGCTGGCTGCTTCATAATATGCCTTGATGCTGCGTTGAAAAAGATAATTATTCTGTACCTCCAGTGAAACCCTTTCTGCCGAATCGTATAATCCCATATCGTTTAATCAATAGGTGGCAAAAGTAAATAAAATTGTAGGCACGGTTACTAAAATTCATCGGTTTGGTGTTTTTCTAATGCAACTATTTGGGTGAATTTTCACACTATATTGTATTACCCAACTTACCAATGACACTTAGATTAAAACATTTACCACATGTTTTGGGCTTGTATGCCTTGCTGTTGTTGGCGAATACGACCTATTCACAAATAACTTTGATTACCGACGGAACCTGGAAAGGGGTTGGGGATAACATTGCCTCCAATGGTACCTTATGGTTATTTCCCGGCTATGATGACAGTGGTTGGCCTTTGGTAGAAGCCCCCAATGCTGGGAATGTGATACCCGTAGTACCTGGAAGCCTGTCGATCTGGACATTACCCTATAGCGATACCGCTAAAATGAGGAAAACCTTTACAGTTCCAGTTGGGGATTCCTATAGTGGAAGCATAGACATCAATGCTGACAATGAATTCACCCTTTACTTCAATGGTGTTTCCCAGGGATTCTTCAACTGGTGGCCATCAGGACCCTATAACTTCAATATAAGTCCGGCACTTCAGGGTTGCGTACAGAATGTGATTGCAGTAGATGCGGCTAATTGGAGTGGACCCTACGGTGCATCATTAAGCACAACCATTAATGTGGTGAATCCACTTAATACGCCGAACGCATTACCTGCTACAACTATTACCTGTAATTCCTTTGCAGCAAATTGGGATTCGGTTCCTACGGCTGATTTTTTTATGCTGGATGTTTCTACCGATTCACTTTTCGGAAGCTTTTATACCGTGTATCAGGATTTTAATGTTGGAAATGTATTGAGCTATAATGTCACTTCCATTCCCGGACCCGGACCGTATTATTATAGACTCAGATGTCAACGGACCAATGGATTTGGAACACTGGTAAGTTGCTATAGTAATGTTATTACAGTTAATCTTCCGATTCCACCGGTTGTTAATGCAGGTAATGATGTGTATTTATGTCCCGGTTCTTTTACCAATTTAAATGCGTCCGGTGTGGGAACAGTTAGCTGGTCACCGGGTGCCGGGATAGCGCCAACGAATGTTTTAAATCCAACCGTAAATCCGGCGGCAACAACTACCTATACATTATCGGTTACTTCAGGATGTACCGTTACAGACAGTGTAACCGTTTTTGTTTCGGTGTTACCACCATTGGTACTTTCCAACGACACTACCATTTGTCCTGGTAATTGTGTGAATTTAACTGTTGCAGGTGGTGATTATTTTATCTGGTCGCCGTTTCCCGGAATGATTGATTCTTCTTTAACTACTCAAAATGTTTGTCCCGCGGCCACGACTACCTATACTGTTACTTCATATACAGTAGGACCGAATTTGATCGTGAACGGAGATTTTTCAGGCGGCAATACAGGTTTTAGTTCGAGTTATAATTATACTTTTCCAAATGGGACCGAAGGAGAATATTTTGTAGGAACTAATCCACAGGCATGGAACGGAGGCTTATCACCATGCGGTGACCACACTTCAGGAGCTGGAAATATGATGATGGTGAATGGTTCGCCCATTGCCAATATGAGTATATGGTGTCAAACCGTTCCTGTTTCTCCCAATACTGATTATTTATTTTCTACCTGGGTTACACCGGCCTATAATGTGAATATGCCCATATTGCAATTCTCCATTAATGGTGTTCCCCTGGGAAGTAATTTTTCGCCTAGCGGTGCAAATTGTACCTGGGAAGAATTTTTCTCTACCTGGAATTCCGGTGCAAACACAACAGCAAACATTTGCATCGTCAATCAAAATATCAACATCGCAGGAAATGATTTTGGAATTGATGATATTTCATTCTCGCCGGTATGCACACAAATTGGTACGGTAGATGTAACCGTTTCAGGCTTACCTGCACCTGTTGCAAATAATACCGGACCCTTTTGCATAGGTTCAAACATCAATTTAAGTGTAGGAGCAGGATTTACTAATTGGGATTGGACAGGTCCTTTGGGATACAATCAACCGGCCACACAAAATCCAGTGATCCCGGGTGCAACAATGGCGATGAGTGGAGACTATACTGTTACGGTTACGAATGCTGCCGGTTGTACGGCTACTTCCACCACAACGGTTGTCGTAAATAATTCAGGGGTTATTGCTCCAAATAATACAGGACCTTATTGTGAAGGCTCACCCATCAATTTAAATGCGCCTGCGGGTGCAGCTACCTATGATTGGGTTGGACCGGCGGGATATACACAACTCAATACACAAAATCCGGTGATACCTGGATCTACAGTTGGGATGAGTGGAGATTATACCGTAACTGCAACCTATGTTGGAGGATGCACTGCAACGGGATCAACCACGGTTACGGTAACTGCAGTGCCGATCCCCGGAGCCAATTCAAATTCTCCGATTTGTGAAGGTACCACATTGAATCTGGGTGCCAACGGTGGTGGTGTTTATGACTGGACCGGACCGAATGCATATGTTCAAAATAATATACAGAATCCTTCGATTGCTGGAATTACCGTTACTGGAACAGGTGTGTATACTGTGAATGTAACAGATGCAGCAGGTTGTTCTGCAAGCGCAACAGTGAATGTAACCGTAAATGCATTACCGGTTGCAGCTGCCGGAAATACCGGACCAGTTTGTAATGGTTCGAATATTGGGCTTACTTCCAATGGTGGAACCCTATATTCATGGGTAGGTCCGGGTGGATATAATGATCCCAACCAAAATCCGGTCATCTCCCCAGCTACACCAGCCCAAAGTGGGGTATATACAGTTACGGTTACTGATGCGAATACTTGCAGCAACACGGCGACCACAACACTTGTGATCAATCCAACACCTGTTATTATTGCTAATATAAATACGCCGGTATGTGAAGGTCAGAATTTTACATTAACCGGTATAGGTGCTGCCACATACGACTGGACTGGTCCCAATGGTTTTAGTGTGTTTAATAATACAAATCCAACAGTCAACAATAGTGTATCTGCGGATGCCGGGGTGTATACCGTTACAGGAACAGATGCGAGTGGCTGCTCTTCAACTGCAACGGTTACTGCAGTAGTAAATCCAATGCCAGTGGCGGCATTTTCAACAGATATTAATACGGGTTGTACACCGCTTTGTGTCAACTTTACAGATAACAGTAACATTATTGGCTCAACCATTGTAACCTGGAACTGGAATGTTGAATCTCAACCGGCGGCTGCGACAACAAATGCAGCCTTCTGTTTTAACAATGCAGGATTATATGATGCAAGTCTCACCGTAACTTCAGCCGAAGGTTGTATTTCAACAGCCACAATTTTAAATGCAATCAATGCGGTTGCATCTCCGGTGGCTAATTTTATGTATGCACCACAGATCATCACCGAAGAGGCACCGGATGTTAGCTTTGGTAATACATCCGCAGGTGCAGGCAACTATGCCTGGGATTTTGGGGATGGTAGTATCAGTAACGCCCAGAATGTTCAGCATACCTATGCAGATACAGGAACCTATTGCGTAACTTTATTAGCATCTAATGCCATAGGATGCGTCGATACCGTTGTACATTGTTTAGTAGTTACTCCTGTATTTACCTTGTTTATCCCAAATTCATTTACCCCTAATAAGGACCTGATGAATCCGATCTTCCGGGTGTATGGTAGAGGGGTACAAACATTAAGCGTCATTATTTTTGATCGTTGGGGGGAAGATATTTTTAGCTTTTCCAATATCAACTCCGGATGGAATGGGTTTACCCGAAATGGATCGTTTTGTCCACAGGGAGTGTATACATACCGTGTATTAGCAACTGATTTTCAGAATAAGGAACATGAATATCTTGGGAATGTAAATCTGATCAGATGATCCCATTTGATCAAGAATAGTAAAATATGAAGCCACTTCAACTACTTGCATTTTTCTTTTTTGTTTCATTCAATTTTGCGATTGGTCAAACCACATTGATCACAGACGGCTCCTGGAAAGGGGTTGGAAGTAGCGGAATGTCAGGAGGCATGGCCTGGTTATTCCAGGGCTATGATGATAGTTTATGGCCGGTTGTTGAAGCGCCGAATGCAGCCAATGTAATCCCTGTTGTTCCAGGAAGCTTGTCCATTTGGGTATTACCGTATAGTGATACTGCTAAAATGCGAAAAACTTTTGTGGTTCCTGTGGCAGATGGATATAGTGGAAGTATCAGTATTAATGCTGACAATGAATTCGAACTTTACTTCAATGGCGTATCCCAGGGTTTCTATAATAACTGGATGGGTGGTCCATATACTTTTAACATCAGCCCCGTTTTGCAGGGATGTGTTCAGAATGTAATTGCAATCAATGCGGCTAACTGGGGCGGACCCTATTGAGCCTCACTAAGCACTACCTTAACAGTAACAAATCCCCTCAGTACACCGGTTGCGTTAACCGAATCGAATGTGTCCTGCACTTCCTTCACTGCCAACTGGGATACCTTACCGGGTG
>JANWKQ010000102.1 GCA_025451295.1 Flavobacteriales bacterium
AAGCTTATGAAAACATTGAAGCTTCTCATTTGACGGAGGTGATCGTTACCGATAGCCTTCCATTACGTCGTCCTTCTCCAAAAATCAAGGTGCTTTCTTCGGCAAAGTTGTTCGCCCATGCTATACGGAATACACATGAACACCGGTCTATTTCTGCTTTGTTTGTTGGGGATTGAAGTTTAAAACGGAAAATTTCAAATACCTCACCCAATGCCTTGTGAATCATTGCCAAGGTTTTTTAACCTTTTCGGCTGTTTTATAGGAGTGAATAAGTCTAGTTTTATATAATAAGATGTATTAAACACTAGATATCTGTAATTTATACATTAAATTTTATTTAGTTCTGTCTGAAATTCCTTTCAAATAACATTGATCCTCCTATTTGATTAGCCTTTTTGAAGGCCTGCACACAGGCTTGAGGGAATATTTTTAGAATTTCCTCCCGATTTTTATGTGAAAATCATACCTTTGCGTGCCCTAAAATGAGGAGGGGATAAAATCACAGGTTATGGAAGTTATGACACTGCAGGCTTCGCCCAGGGGTGATCTCGGGAACGTCTCAACGAAAGCAATTCGAAAATCAAACCGCATTCCATGTGTTTTATATGGCGGTAATGAAATTCAGCATTTTACTCTTGCACCACTGGACCTAAGAACTTTGGTGTATTCACCTGAATTTAAGATAGTTGTAATTAACGTTGATGGGCAACAGCATAGGTGCATCCTGAAAGATGTTCAGTATCATCCGGTGACCGAAAGCATCATGCATATTGATTTTCTTCGCCTGATTGAAAATCATCCGATAAAAGTGGAAGTGCCTATAAGTTTCGAAGGAGTGGCTGTGGGATTGAAGTCCGGAGGTAAACTGATCAAAAAGATGAGGAAGGTCAATATTAAAACCAAGCCAGAACACCTGATTGATAAGATCATCCTTGATACAACCTCAATGGCCCTTGGCCAATCGCAAAGAATAAAAGACCTGGTCCTTTCTGAGGGAATTGAAGTCCTCAATAATGAAAATATTCCGGTCGCATCGATAGAAATACCACGTGCCCTTCGTACAGGAGAAGCAGAGGCCACACCAACTACTGCTGCTGCTGCTGTTGTTGCTGCACCTGCTGCTACACCCGCTGCTGCTAAAACTGCAACTCCTACAAAAGCTGCCCCACCAGCTAAGGAGGCCAAAGGAAAAGGCGGTAAAAAATAATACTGAGATTCCGGGGCTCTATCAGCAACGTAAATCGATATTAATCTTTTAAAGAGCATCCTTAGGGATGCTTTTTTATTTTTGACCTATGTCATCACCCAATTTACATATTGGACTTGTTCAATTTGACATCCTTTGGGAAAAACCAGATGCCAATATCCACCGGATCGAACAGTTGCTGAATTCTCAGGAAAAATTGGATCTTTTCCTATTACCTGAAATGTGGTCTACAGGGTTTACGATGCGTCCGGAAAACGTTGCAGAAACATTGAATGGAACAGCACACCAATGGATGATTCAACAAGCAATTAAAATGAATACCCCTATTGCCGGAAGTATTTCTGTAAAAGAAGGTTCTCAATACTACAACCGTTGGTATTGTGCATATCCTGATGGTAAACTAACCCAATATGATAAGAAACACCTTTTTTCATACGGTAAAGAACATCTGCACTATACCCCTGGCCATTCAAAAGCCATTTTTGAAATCAATGGTTGGCGCATCATGCCTATAATCTGTTATGACCTTCGTTTTCCCGTATGGTGCAGAAATACTGACTCCTATGATTTAATGGTGGTGGTTGCAAATTGGCCCACTCCCAGGATTCATCATTGGGATAGTCTTTTAAAGGCACGTGCAATTGAAAATCAAAGTTATGTGGCAGCGGTTAACCGAATTGGTGAAGATGGAAATGGACTTGCTTTCAATGGTCACAGCAGTATCTATGATATGAATGGACAGCAATTATTGAACTTAGGTGAAAAAGAAGAGGTCGGAACCCTGATTTTAAATAAAGAGATCTTAACCAGTTACCGGGAGCAATATCGTTTTCTTCAGGACCGTGACCCATTCTCTATTTAGGTTTGGTATCATTTTTGTATTATAAATTTTTTTAATATATATTAATGCACATATTCAGGAATATATCTCTTCTGCTGGTCCTGGTCTTAGGCGTTTCATGTTCTAATGTCCGTATAGCTCTTTATGACCAACAGAAAAGACAGGAATATGCAAACAACAGCAGGGAGGCCTTTTCAAATTCTGAAGCTGGCAAAGAAATCGTCCTTAAAAATTCTATCATTGTTACTGCCAGGGAATATATTGGTACCAAATACAAGTACGGTAGTACTGATCCGAAGCAAGGGTTTGATTGTTCAGGACTGGTATATTATGTAGGAAAGGAAAACAAGATCGAATTACCACGGTCTTCAAATAATCTTGCGGCAGCAGCTCCTCATATTTCCTGGAAAAAAGCAAAGCCAGGCGATCTTGTTTTTTTTGGAGATCATGGCAGTGTAAGCCATGTGGGTATTATTGAAAAAAACAAGCACAACGAATTGTGGGTTATCCATAGCACCATCAAAAGAGGAGTCTTGTTAGAAAATGTCCTGGCAAGTTCTTATTGGAAAAAAAGAATACTATTTGCTGTCGACTTCTCGACTTTGTATGAGGATAAAAAGCATGTTAAGAGTTAATAGCCTCGATTAATTTCATACGATTCTGCGAGTTAATCCTTCCTGGCATTTTTCTACTTATTTTTTCCAGGCTATAAGCGGAATAAAGGTTTCTATTTTATTTCAAACCAAACTTGTTCATCCGGATTACCGGCATGATAATCAACCAGGATTTCTGTTCCTGCCGGTATATCCTTTGCTGATTTAAAAATGATGTGTTGATTTTTATAATCCGCCTCGAAAAAAGCATTAGGATGCGATGAATGATTGTAAAGGGATCCATATCCAAGGGCCACAGCAATACTGTCTTTTTTCCATTCAAAATAATATTCATATAGGACATAGCCCCTGACTATCTCCCTGGCTTGTTCGCCTGGAATAACGATAATCGGGCAAATTTCAATAACATTCTCTGCGTGAATATCCTCAATACAAAACATGCCATATCGATGCTTTCCGCTAGGTGCAAAATACAAACCCGGATGTTGCTGGAGCATAGGATTATGGTGTTTTATGAAAAATCAATTTCGCCTTAAAGTATATATTGCTATGATTATAAAACCAAATCCGGCAAATTGATACCAGCTGATTATTTCTCCATCCACACTTCCCCATACCAGTGCCATACAAGGGATTGCATAAGCAATGGCGGATCCAAAGATTGCACTGGTTCGCTGTATCAACCAGTAAAAGAGAATATTGGCAAAAACTGTACAGATTAATGCCAGGACGATTAAAGAAGACATCGATACTTTCCAGGTTTCTGCATAAGCCATTTTTTCATACGCCCCAGTCATCCAAAGAATGATTAATGAAATACAACCCAGGGAAAAGAAACCAACAGTGGTGAGTGCAATGGGATGGATATCCTGACAATACCGCTTGACCAGGTTCGCGCTGAGGCCATAACACAATGTGGCCAGCACTACAAACAAGACATAGGAGCTGACCTTCCAGTCCTTTTCACCTATCATCAATACCGCAATACCCAAACATCCCAGGAGAAGCCCAATCCCATAGTGCTTCTTAAATTGGATTCCAAAAAAGAATATACCAATCAGCAGGGCAAAAATCGGAGTAAGGCTATTTAAGACCCCCGTGACGGCACTCCCCAACCTGGTTTCAGCCAGTGCAAAAAGAAATGCTGTGATTCCATTTCCCGTCAATACGATCAAAGTGACCATTAAAACTTTTCCTTTCGGAAATTTTACTCTCGATATTATAAAAATGGGAACAAAAGCAATGGCACTTAATGCAATTCTAAGAGATCCGACTTCAACCGGCGAAAAATGTATGAGGCCTTTCTTAATAAGAATAAAGGATCCACCCCAAACGAAAGCCAGAACCATAAATACGATCCAGCCTTTCCAATCTTTTGAAACCGGTACAGTGTCAGAAATAGAACTCATTTGGAAGAAGCCACCTGATTAACTTTATTCCAAACCCGCCATACATTTTTGTAGCATATTTTTTCAATATCCTTCTCCGAGTAATTTCTCTTCAACAATTCATGGATCAGGTTGGGATACATGCTTACGTCCTTAAGTCCGGTAGGTAAACTATCACCCACACCATCAAAATCAGAACCCAGTCCGATATGATCTATTCCTGCAATTCTTCTCACGTGGTCGATATGATCGGCAACCCGCTGTACATCTGAATAAAGATTGGGATGCTCAATCCTGAAACTATCAATAATAGGCTTAGCTAATGGATCCTCCGACTTTAATCCTGCCTGATCTAAAAGCAAGTCCAATTCCTTCCGGTTTGCTGCTTTTGTTTTTGTGATTTCTGCATCCAGAAAATCAGAACCAAAATTGATCTGAATTACTCCGCCTTTCTTACCGAGTTCAACAATCATATCATCACTCATATTTCTCTCCCATCCGGGTGTAAAGGCCCTGCAGGATGAGTGGGTTGCCAGAACCGGAGCTTTTGAATATTCGATAACCTGATAAAAAGTCTTGTCAGAAATATGTGATACATCTATCATCATTCCGACTTTGTTCATTTCCTGAACTACTTTATATCCATATGGACTGAGCCCTCCCCAAGTTCCTGTTGTGTCATATGAACTATCACATATGTGATTGTCTTTTCCATGAGTAAGCGTTACATACCTTATTCCTTGTTGGTAGAAATAAGAAATATCATCCAGGGTGATGAGGGGAGCTCCATTTTCAAGACCCATTGGAAAGGAAATCAGTCCTTTTTTAAAATTGGATTCAATCATTTCAGGAGAATCCCCTCTTGCAAATTTATCGGGATGAGCATCAATAATACCTTTGACCATATGAATTAGCGTATCTGCCAATGCTTTGGCTGACGGAAGATCATTTTGATAGGAAGAAGGAATAAAGATCGACATGAAGGGGGCATCCAATCCCCCCTCCTTGGCCCTCACATAGTCAAAATCTCCCTCAGAAGTTTGGACAGGAATTCCAAGGTATTCACGATCCAACCTAAAATTTTTTACCCGGAGCCTGTAAGGCAAATCAACATGGCCATCAGTGATGATAAACCGGTGTGCCAGTTCGACAGCATAAGGATATAGATTTTGATCGGAATGGGTCATAGGGCGTTTGGAGGATGAGCAAGCGAAGGTAGTGAGACCAAGAAGGAACAGCAGGATTTTCATAGATTGGAAATCAAGCACAATTATATAACCTAATAGTCTATTTTAGGTCAGTAGACCATTCAAGAAAAAAGAATGGACTTTTAAAAGTTTTTATAGCTTTGCACTCTCTTTTTAAAATCTACCCGGATCGGTAGTTCAGTTGGTTAGAATGCCGCCCTGTCACGGCGGAGGTCGCGGGTTCGAGTCCCGTCCGGTCCGCTTAAAGGTCATCTCAACGATGACCTTTTTTTTCGCCGCCCTGTCACGGTCCCGGTTCAACCGGGATGGGTTCGAGTCCGGTCCTCTTAAAGAAAATTTTCAAAACCGACCTTAATAATATAATATACTATTCTATTGGAGCTCCCGAATAACAAGCATATTTTAGGGTAAGTTTCCGGGTGGATTATTTCATTATGAATGATTCTTATATATGGGCTATTATGTCTATATCTTAAAGAGTAAAGTTGATGGTACCTATTATAAGGGTGTTACTCAAAATTATCTCAAACGATTAGAAGAACACAATTCTGGTTTTTCAAATTATACTTCCAATAAAATTCCATGGTTCATCATATATGTTGAAGCCCATACTGATAAGCGATCTGCCTTAATTAGGGAACGTAAGCTTAAAAAGTGTAAAAGCGATTATTTTGAGTGGCTTTCCTTACAACCCTCAAATTTGCTTAAATGATAAAAGCCCTGTCACGGTCCCGGCTGAGCCGGGACGGGTTCGAGTCCCGTCCGGTCCGCTTAAAGGTCATCTGCCCGATGGCCTTTTTTGCTTTATGGCATATTTCACCCATTTAGGTGAAGCTATACAAACAGTTCCTTAGGATTTTTGCAT
>JANWKQ010000103.1 GCA_025451295.1 Flavobacteriales bacterium
GGAACTTATTCGTACCTGAAATGTTCTTTATTCGAGCAACATATGGCCGAATTAAAACCTGATCTTGTGATCCTTGGGATCGGTATCAATGATGCAGCTGGTTCTTCTTTTGATGCTGCTACGTTTGAATTGAATTATGAAAAGATCATCGAAAAGATCCATGCTGCTGCACCCGATGCAGCAGTGATCTTTATTACCAACAACGATAGTTATCGAAAGTATCGGAGAAAATACTATGTGAATTATAATGCAACTGCTGTAAGGGAGAGAATGTATACCCTGGCCACGAAATATAACCTGGCTGTTTGGGATTTCTTTAATATCATGGGTGGATTAGGAAGTATGGCAACCTGGCAAAAGAACAGTCTCGCAGCAACAGACCGGGTGCATTTTTCCACTTCCGGATATAAACTCATGGGTGATCTTTTGTTCAATGCGCTTATAAGAAGTTACGAAAACCATGTTAATCGAAAATATAACTAACCTGAACTGATGGGATTGGGATTGCTTATACCTATAATTACGGCCATCATTCTTTTAATTTTTGTTACACTCTATTGGGAGAAGTATACAAAAGTTCAAAAATGGTTACTAGGTACGATTGCCACTATCAATACATTGGGTGCAGTCTTCTGTTTTATTTTTATGGTGCAGTTTTCAAAAAACGCCTATGTGCAAAGCATATTCGGTTTTGATCCCCAACATCCTCTCCTGTTTACTGAATTTTATTTTTGGGCTTTCTTTCTCCTTGTCATGATCGGTTTTTCGATGGTGCATAAGCGGCGACTTATGCGTAGCATGTTTCTCATGGCCATCGGATTATTTTTCTATTGGAAAACTTCAGGATTTTTTGTGGTGCTTCTCATTTTCTCCACCATCTTCGATTATAATGTGGGGTTGCGCATGGAAAAAACCGAAACTTCCTGGAAACGAAAAATGTTGTTGGCACTGAGTGTCTTTGTCAATCTTGGAATGCTGGTCTATTTTAAATATGCCTATTTCTTTACAGATGCCTATAACCAGATCTTCCTGGCTGATGTTGATCCAAAAGAAAAAATGCATGTGATCAACTGGTTTGCCTATTGGGCCAATGGTCTAAGTGGTTTCTTCGAAATGAAAACAGGGGTTTCAAGTTTTACTTCGCATTTTAAAATTGATACCATCCTTCTACCTGTAGGAGTCTCGTTCTTTACGTTCCAGACCATCAGCTATGCAGTTGATGTGTATCGAAGAGAACTGAAAGCCGTAAGAAATATTTTTGATTTTGGATTTTTTGTTACCTATTTCCCTCAATTGGTAGCGGGGCCTATTGTAAGGGCTACGGATTTTATTCCACAGATCTACAAAGAATTTAAGCTAACGAAGTATGAATTTGGTTTAGCCATTTTCTGGATCATCAACGGACTCATTAAAAAACTTGTATTGAGTGATTACCTCGCTGCGAATTTCATCGATCGGGTATTTGATTCACCCGAGATATACGGAGGATTAGGTAATGTATTGGCCCTTTTCCTGTACTCTTTGCAGGTATATGCCGACTTTTCGGGTTATACCGATATAGCCATAGGTGTGTCCTTGCTGCTCGGATTCCGGTTACCTATGAATTTTAATTCGCCCTATAAATCCAAGAACGTTGGTGAATTCTGGAAACGTTGGCATATGTCATTGTCAACCTGGTTGAGAGATTATCTCTACATTCCATTAGGCGGAAATAAAAAGGCAAGTTTTGGATCTTATTTCTGGCTTATTCTTATTGCTGCATTTGTGCTGGTTATGCCAGGAGCATGGTCCTTTCTAAAGACCACTGCCCCACTCATGCTCTCCATCGCGGTGATTTATTTTACCCTGTTGATCGCATTCCTCAAAAAAATTCCGAAGATCATCCTTTCTACACTGGTTATTTTGTTTTCCGTCATTCCATTTATTTTAGCATCTTATTCCACCCAAATCCTTATCCTGGGTATCGATACCTCCGGGTTAGTACCTTTCCTCAATACCCCTATCTTCCCATGGTATGTAGTGTTGATCATTGCAGTTGCCGGAAATATTATTCTTTCCATTTTCTCCAAAAACAGAAGAAATACCATTGTTACGAATATCAATCTCATGCTTACTATGGTGATTGGTGGTTTATGGCATGGGGCCAGCTGGAATTTCCTTATCTGGGGAGCACTCAATGGTGCAGGATTGGTGGTTTATAAAGCATGGAAAAAAATATCTCCCTATGAGAAATCAAATTTCTTCCTGGTAAATGCCTGGAAGATCCTGTTCACTTTTGTATTTATTTCTTTTACCCGGTTGTTTTTCAGGGCGGGAGATATTAAAAATACCAATGCAGGTATGGAAACGGTCCAGCGTATGTGGAAACAAATTACCACTGGCTGGTGGAGCAGTTGGAAACCCTATGAACTCCTGCTTGTTGGCTATTGGAAAATATTGGCCGTTTTCGTCTTAGGAATGATCATCCATTGGCTCCCGGTTAAATTTAAAGACTGGTACCGTTCTGCATTTGCCAATTCGCATTTTGTTGTAAAAATGGTTGCGGTAATTGTTATTATATTTATTATTCTGCAATTTATTACCGCAGGTCTGCAAACATTCATATATTTCCAGTTCTAAATCTAACAAACCATGCACAATCCCGAAGATGACGATTTCGACTATGAGAACGACGAATCCTGGTATGAAGATGCCATGAATGCGTTGGACTCTCCCGCCAACAATCATGATACCATTTATACAGAAGAGGAAATTGCTGAACTTTCGGATCAGGATAAAACCATTATCCGTTACCGGAATGCCTTATTGCAAAATGGTTTTGAACATATTGAACTAAAAAACGGGGATTATATCAATGATGTGATTGGTCGGTCAGGTGTCATTCATGCGGCCTTATGCAGTTTTGTTTTATGCTATAAAAAAGACAGAAATTATGTGACCATATTCCATCTCTTTAGCAAAGACGAAAACATTGTTCCACCGATTCAACTTGCTGCCGTTATTTATGTAGATAAACATTTGGGGTCCTATCAGTTTATCGAGTTTTTCCATCTGGAAGAAGAATTGGGTGAAGATCAAAAGGACATCAATAGTATTACCATTAACCGTGATCTTACCTATAAGGGGAAACCATCGTTGGAGTTTTATAAATCAGACGATGTAGCACTCAATAAAACTATTATCGAAAGAATGGAGAAAGTTAATCCTGCCCTTTTTGAATTTATGAATGAATACCTCATTGTTGAGCTTCAACCTAACAGTACGATCCAGCAATACGAAGAAGTGATTCGTGAATTTGAATATTGATCTGAAGATTCGACCCCAGCGGGGTCGCAGATTCAGAAGTTCAAATTATTGCAACGGAATATCTGTGAACCTGAATTTTACCAAACCTAATTCGGTGGTATCACTCATGTTCCAGGTGGTGGCTTCGAAGAGACCGCTTAGTTTTCCGGTTCCATCGATATTTGTAATATCAAGAATGGCGGCACCATGCGGATTAAAAACAAAATTCTTTACGACCGGATCTTTCGCTTCACCCTCATATCTTTTTACCCAGAAGGTAAATGATCGGGTTCCGTCGTTTACCAGGAAATCTTTATACGTATAGTTACCTGTTTCCATCGCCATATTTCCCATTGAATTAACAAGGGTCACGTTTACAGTGGTCCATGGACCTGTTGTACCTGGTACCGCAGGATATGATCCCTGAATATCGAAAGCATTAAAGGTTTGTACCGTATCAAAATTCCATCGGGCATAGGTGGCATCACGGCCCATATTATTAAAACATACAAAGGAGCCTGTGGTTGCATTGCAATCGGCAACATGCTCAACGGGTTCGCAAGAGGCCAGTAAAAGACAAATAAGACCGGTTATTACGAGGGATATACTTTTGCTTCGGATCATTATATCAAATATCTATAAAATAGATGAAAAATGCAAGAAAATGGTTGCGGGGCATTTGATTATGAGCCGATCCGGTTGTCCACTGTAGACCATTTATATTAAACGAAGTCATTTTGGTCTGGCATATGGCCTTCAAGTATAAGAAAATAAAACCTCCACAAAGACTCCGTCACCCTGAACTTGTTTTATTTTCTTATACTTTTTTGGTGAGTCCAATGACTAATACGATTCCTTTTCCGAAGGAAAATCACCACTTTTTACATCGTTGATATAAGACTTTACCGCATTGGCCATATCCTCGTGGAGGTTAAGATATCTGCGTAAAAATCTCGGTTTGAATTCAAAATTAATACCCATCATATCATGGGTAACGAGCACCTGACCATCTACTCCCCCACCTGCTCCAATACCGATTACAGGGATTTGAACAGATTTGGCGACTTCGGTGGCCAGACTCGCAGGGATCTTTTCCAACACCAATGCGAAACAACCTAAATGCTCTAGTAGCAACGCATCTTTTTTCAATTTCTCGGCTTCGTCATCTTCTGTGGCCCTTACCGTATAGGTCCCGAATTTATAAATACTCTGCGGTGTTAAACCAAGGTGTCCCATGACGGGGATACCGGCGGTTAATATACGTATGATCGATTCTGATACTTCTTCTCCACCTTCCATTTTTACGGCGTGTGCTCCTGTTTCTTTCATAATACGAATGGCACTTCTTAAGGCTTCGCTGCTATTGGCCTGGTAAGATCCGAATGGAAGATCCACAACCACTAATGACCTTTCAACACCCCGGATCACACTGCCCGCATGGTAGATCATATTGTCCAACGTAATTGGTAAAGTGGTTTCATGACCTGCCATTACATTCGAGGCAGAATCTCCCACCAGCAGTACATCTATCCCCGCTGCATCCAATATTCTGGCCATGCTATAATCATAAGCCGTAAGCATGGAAATTTTAATTCCATTCTTTTTCATTTCGGTAAGGCTATGGGTGGTAACCTTTTTAATTTCCTTATGTGTTGACATACCAATCAGATCAGGCGGTAAAGATATAGTTTTTGTAAGCACTTCCCGGAAGTCCGATAAATGTTGGCGATAAATGGACGATAATGTACATACTGTATTTCCGAGAAACCATTATCTTTACCTCGTATTTAGATTTTGACGCATGAGAAAAAGCCTTTTGGGGATTATTGCTGCACTGTTCATTCTTTCTTCCTGCAGTGAGGACATTGATCTTACCGCTCCTTACAAAGATATTACGGTTACCTATGGTTTACTTGATCAGGATCAGGATACCATCTGGATCAGGATCCAAAAAGCATTTTTGGGTGATGACAATGCCCTTCTCTATTGTGTAATTCCAGACAGTTTATATTATCCTGCTTCGCTTCAGGCCTATATTCTTGAATATAATTCTTCTATGGTACAAACAGATTCCATTCCACTGGTGCGCATGCTGAATGCGGCCACCAAGGACACTGGAATATTTGCGGCCTATAACAATGTATTGTATCGGGGTATTGAAGACATTGATCCGGCCTTTACCTACAAGCTGGTCATCATAAAACCAAATGGAGATACCACCACAAGTACAACAGGTCTGGTGGACGATATTATTATGGCATATCCGCCAACCGTTGCCACCCAGCTTGATTGGGAACCAACTATACCCGGTGATCCCAAAAAGATCATTGTAAGATGGGTTACGGATGCCAATACCTTTGCTTATCAACTTGGATTTACCTTTCATTACCAGGAATGGGAAGCAGGAACTCCGGGAAATGTAACAGATACCAGTTTCACCTATTGGTTCGCCATATTCAGGCCTCTTTCTGATTTTCAATGTTTTACGAACCAGGTTTGTTATGATATTACGAAGGAGCAGTTTTATGGTATGATCACCAATCATATTGATGAGGATCCTGTAGGTACACCGGCGCCTAATGTAAAGCTGAGAAGGTTTATTGCAATTGACTTTACGATTTTGCAGGCCAGTGAAGAGTTATACAACTATATCACCATCAATGCACCTTCATTAAGTTATGTGCAAAAGGTAACAGCCTATACCAACATCACGAATGGTCTCGGTATTTTTAGCTCCAGAAGCAGCGGTGGTCTCAAAAACCTCATTATTGATACCCAAACCAGCGATTCTTTAAGACTGGGTCAATATACCTCCCCGCTTAACTTCGTACCTTAAGGCCCAATCTGTAAAAATGGCAGGTTTTTCTGCCATAAAAAATGTCCTCTTTTCTTAAGAATGCCAATATGGTATGATTTCTACCCATTTCTGGTATCGGCATAAAGGTTGTGTTCCCTTAGAAGTAAATTTTAAAACATTCATTTTATGGGTAAAATTATTGGTATCGACTTAGGAACAACCAACTCCTGTGTTTCTGTAATGGAAGGTAACCAACCGGCGGTGATCTCCAACAGTGAAGGCACACGTACCACCCCATCCATTGTAGCTTTTTTGGATAATGGTGAACGCAAGATCGGTGATCCTGCAAAACGCCAGGCGATTGCCAATCCCAAAAGAACCGTGTATTCAATTAAACGTTTCATGGGTGCAAGCTATAGCGAATCTGAAAAGGAAACTAAAAGAGTCCCTTACGAAGTAATCAAAGGTGATAACAATACACCTCGTGTAAAAATAGATGACCGTTTATATTCTCCACAGGAGATCTCTGCAATGATCCTTCAGAAAATGAAGCAGACTGCAGAAGATTATTTGGGAACTACAGTTACAGAAGCCGTGATTACGGTACCTGCCTATTTTAATGACGCTCAACGTCAGGCTACCAAAGAAGCCGGAGAAATTGCGGGTTTAGAAGTAAAAAGGATCATAAACGAACCTACAGCTGCAGCTCTTGCATTTGGTCTCGATAAAAAAGGTAAAGATATGAAGATCGTTGTGTTCGATTTAGGTGGTGGAACACATGACGTATCGGTGTTAGATCTTGGTGAAGGCGTCTTCCAGGTAAAAGCAACCGATGGTGATACACATTTAGGTGGTGATGATTTCGATCACGTGATCATCGATTGGCTGGCGGATGAATTTAAAGCACAGGAAGGTGTTGATCTTCGTCAGGATCCAATTGCATTACAAAGGCTTAAAGAAACGGCTGAAGCAGCTAAAAAAGATCTTTCCACTTCACAGGAATATCATATTACCCTTGCTTATATTACCATGATCAATAATGTCCCTAAGTTCATTGATAAAAAACTAACAAGGGCCAAATTTGAACAAATGGTAGACGGACTTATTAAACGTTCCATTGAGCCATGTAAAACGGCTTTGAAAAAAGCCGGTTATACCGTCAATGATATTGATGAAGTTTTATTGGTTGGGGGTTCAACCCGGATCCCGGCGGTTCAAAAAGCAGTAGAAGATTTTTTTGGAAAAGCGCCAAGCAAAGGGGTGAATCCTGATGAGGTTGTAGCCATTGGTGCAGCAATCCAGGGTGGTGTTTTAGCCGGTGATGTAAAAGATGTATTGCTGGTAGATGTAACACCACTTTCTTTAGGTATCGAAACATTTGGTGGAATTTTTACCAAATTGATCGATGCAAATACAACAATCCCTTCCAGAAAATCGGAAGTGTTCAGTACAGCGAGTGATAATCAGCCTTCGGTAGAGATCCATGTATTGCAGGGAGAACGTCCGATGGCAAAAGATAACCGTACCATTGGTAAATTTCATTTAAGTGATCTGCCTCCGGCACAAAGAGGGGTTCCGCAAATTGAAGTAACGTTTGATATTGATGCGAATGGTATCATCCATGTATCCGCTAAAGATAAAGGAACCAATAAGGAGCAAAAGATCAGGATCGAATCATCCAGTGGATTGAGTAAAGAGGAAATTGAAAAGATGAAACGTGATGCGGAAGCGAATGCGGAATCGGATGCCAAAGCAAAAGAAGAAGTAGAAAAACTGAACTTAGCGGATAATCTTATTTTCCAGACGGAGAAGAGTCTGAAAGAAATGGGAGATAAGATCTCGGCTGATAAAAAAGCAGAAATTGAAAATGCAGTGACTGCCTTGAAGGCGGCGCATCAGGCAAAAGATATGCCGGCGCTTGAAGCAGCGATGGAAAAATTAAATACGCTTTTCCAGGCAGCCTCACAGGAGATGTATGCAAACTCAAATAAGACAGATGGATCAACAGAAAATCCGAACCAGGAAACTACATCGAAAAAAGATGGAGATTCGGAAGTAACGGATGTTGATTACGAAGAAGTAAAATAGTCTATGATGTCAATAAAACTCAGATATCAAGGCGGACGAAAAGATAAAACCGGAGTTTACCGACGTAAATGAGGATTTTATTTTTGAAGTCCAACGCAGAGAGGTGAGTTTTATTGACATCATGTAAAATAGTTTTTTTCATAGATAGGTTGGTTATAGCAAGGGTCGTCTTTATGGCGGCCTTTGTTATTTGTATTTATTCCACGTTGCCTTCGGCGATTATGAATTGCTGACGCAATTCATATGTCCATGCTTTTCATTCGCTCCGCGGGGTTCTTTTTTTTAGAAAAAAAGAACGAAAAAAATCGCAAAGAAACATAACGCCCTTCGCTTCATTGCCCGCAAGGCCCCATCGCTGCCTCAGCCATTCCGCCCCTGGCCAACACACATGCCAGGCGATCGCACAGGCCAACTGTTTCTTTGCCGCCATCCGGATGTTTTATTCTCTGCCTTTCTACCCTAAAATGCTAGATAGGTAACCGGTGAAGAATTTAGAGAAGCAATCAGCGAAGATTTCAACCCTCAGGGTTGCCTCCGGAGGCAGCAGCCGGATGGAATCGTCATTCGTCAATCGTCATTCTTCAATTTTTTTTCTACTTTCATTAAACCTTTTTAAACCTTATCCGTCATACCTACAAATCAAATCACATTTATGAAACGATATCTCA
>JANWKQ010000104.1 GCA_025451295.1 Flavobacteriales bacterium
TAGAATCTCCATTAAAATGGCCTATCACAGAAAATGGCGTTTGATTTGAGGTGCAAGTGTAGTATTTAGGACCAACACAGGATTCTGCATAGTCCTCAAATTTCCTGACTTTAAAATCCGGATCGTAATTAGTGATGAGGGTGGTTATTCTAGCGGATAATTCAAGTTTGCAGTCTGTAATGGAGAATTCCGTTTTTTTTGGCGGAGCAAAATTAGAAGAATTTTTTTTTTTCGTTTGTTGGGAGGAATCGAGAGTTTCTTTGTCTGTGCTTATCTTATTTTTCGAGGGAGATGAGCTACAGCTAGCCAAGACGAATATTGAACACAGGATTAAGATTGATTTCATTAGTATTAAATGAGTAAACTGTTTTTACTGTTTCCTACGGCGAAAAAGCATACCCATTGCCATAACGTGACTAACGACCATGAGTGGAAGAATGGCTGCCGGAACATACCATTGCCCGGTTAGATAATTAGCTACTTTTATGGCTGCTGCGTGTGGAAGGGCAACGGCAAGATCTACCGAACCAACGATGGTGCATACCATCGCAAAGGCCCGGGCAGAAGGCCATTTTTTCCTCAACGCAATAATGGAGATCAAAGCGAGAACAGCGGTTAAGGAATCACCGATCGCTGTTGGCAAAGAAAAGGAATGTGGTAAATCGGGAGCCAGATTTTGCACCAGAAGGCCTGTGCCAAGAACCCGAAACATTTGTGGGATCATCCATACGGTGAGCCGGTCATTTTCTTCTAACCGTTGGATTGCCGGACTTACCAGGAGCTTAGCGATCGTTGACCAAACAATCAAAAACCAAAAAAACTGGATAAGGAATATGAAAGCTGGATTCATTGATTATTTCTCTAGTTGGTTTATAAATGTCGGAATTTTAATTTAAATCGCCAAAGAAAACCGGGCATAAATCTATTGTAGTATGCAGGATGAATCTGATCATCAATGATAGGCGTTGGTTTTATTCAACATTGAATTCACTATCATTAGTATTACTCCGGTCGCGATAATTCTAGCGCTTTCTCTTAACTCAAATTCAATCCCGGGGTATAATTGGCCGGCAAATAATTCTGGATCGGAGATCTTTATTTTTGCTGTTACCTCTTCTCCCGGATACACCCAATCTTTATCGATAAAAGTTTGTAATCCGAATGTTTGAACATCGGTAAAGGCGAATTTTAACCTGGGTTTATAGCCTGAACATGCCGGTGTTTTTCGTCCTCCGTCCTCGTGGGTTCTATATTTCAATTGCGCAATGAAGTCCATCTGCGTTTTTTCAACGATATATCATAACCCGGGTTTAGGTGATACCATGCAAAGTTATCCCGAACGCATAAGCTAAAAACGCATATTTATCA
The DNA here is from genome assembly GCA_025451295.1 of Flavobacteriales bacterium. Classification (GTDB taxonomy): domain Bacteria; phylum Bacteroidota; class Bacteroidia; order CAIKAF01; family CAIKAF01; genus JANWKQ01. Next base: position 1,369 of record JANWKQ010000104.1, read on the forward strand.
AATGAAGTATAATATCTACTGGATGAAAATTGGCAATTTCGAATAATCACTCAACCCAATCGCCTAAATTCTTTTAGTAGGATGAGTATCATTACATCAAAGTTGAAAGTGGAAGATTTTGGGTGCAACTATTTTCCACCTATTTTCTTTATGACACCTATAACAGCCAGCACAATTACAACAACCGTGATCGTAATAAAAACTCCGATCCCAAGACCGGTATTAAAAATAGTCTTGATCGCTTCGCAGGAACTCAGAAATAACGCAATCATAATGAAAGGTACCGGGATTAAGGTCGAGTTTTTCATTGCTGGATCAATTTGATGGTAACAAAATTGGTCAGTCTCGGGAATAATAATGTTATATGAAGGATGGAAAAGAGTTATATAATTCATGGATAACCGCTAGCGCTGAATGACTAACGGTAATTGGGGAAATGGGTATCTAGCTTCTGTGCAGATACATTTTGTCATAATATTTCTGATAATTGCCACTCGTTACATGTTGTAACCATTCTTCATTGGCTAAATACCAGTCCACCGTTTTTTCTAATCCTTCTTCGAAATTAACGGAAGGTTTCCAGCCCAACTCCTGGCTGATCTTCGTTGAATCGATGGCATAACGGCGGTCGTGACCCGGACGATCCGTAATATACGTGATCAGTTTTTCTGAGGTTCCTTTTTCCCTGCCTAGTTTTTCATCCATGATCTTACAAAGTAATTGGATGAGGTCAATGTTTTTCCATTCGTTGAATCCACCTATATTATAAGTTCCCCCTGGTTTTCCTTTGTGAAAAATAAGATCGATGGCCATCGCATGGTCGATCACATATAACCAGTCGCGGGTATATTTACCATCACCATAAACCGGAAGCGATTGGTTGTTCTTAATATTATTGATAAAAAGCGGAATTAGTTTTTCGGGAACATGATTCGGACCATAATTGTTCGAACAATTGCTGATGATGGCCGGAATTCCATATGTATTCTCATAAGCCCTTACAAAATGATCGCTGCTTGCCTTCGATGCACTGTAAGGACTTCTTGGATCATACGGAGTTGTCTCCGTAAACAAACCGGTGTCTCCCAACGAACCATAAACTTCATCCGTAGAAATGTGGTAGAACAATTTCCCACTCTCTTTTCCTTTCCAATTTTCTCTGGCCGCATTGAGCAAACTTACCGTTCCTATAATATTTGTCTGGATAAATTCCAATGGATTTTCAATACTCCGGTCGACATGACTCTCAGCCGCCAGGTGAATAACTCCATCAAACTGCATTTGATGAAATAATTCACTCACAAGATCCGAATCGCATATATCCCCCTTTTCAAACCGATAACTTGGTGAAGTCTCAATATCCTTTAAATTTTCCAGGTTACCGGCATAGGTAAGCTTGTCGAGATTATAAATTAAATAATTGGGATATTCCTGAACAAAACGACGTACTACATGTGAGCCGATAAATCCAGCTCCTCCGGTGATCAATATTTTTTTTTGATACGTACCTGCCATGCTTTTTGTTTTTGTCACCCTGAGCTTGTCGAAGGGCTACAAACTCCAGTAATCCAGTTTTTTTATTTTGCCCCGATACAAACTCTTCAAATCAGCTAAGATCCCAAAATTGGTCATCATCGAACTAAAATAAGCCTCATCGAAACTTTTATATACATCATGTGAAACGGCCACAATGATAAGATCGTATTTGCCGGAGGGTCCTTCTGCCAGATTGATTTTGTATTCCTTTAATAGTTCCTCTCTGTCTGCCAGTGCATCAATAATATCGACACTTACTCCAAAAGATTTAAGCTCATGATATACATCATACACTTTTGAATTACGGATATCGGTTACATTTTCTTTGAAGGTAGCACCAATGATCAATGCACGGGCTGTGGTGGGCTCCTTTCCTTTGGACACCAGTTTTTTTACCAGGGTCTGTGCCACGTGTTCACCCATATCGTCATTAATTTCACGACCCGAGTTAATTACTTTTGCATGGATCCCCAGCTGCGATGCCTTATAGGTAAGATAATATGGGTCAACACCAATACAATGTCCACCAACGAGACCCGGATAGAAACGTAAAAAATTCCATTTGGTTCCGGCGGCTTCCAACACATCAGAAGTATCAATATTGAGTTTATCGAAGATAAGCGACAGCTCATTCATCAACGCAATGTTTACATCGCGTTGTGTATTCTCAATAATTTTGGCAGCTTCTGCCACCTTAATAGAAGGGGCCCTATGCACACCTACACTAACCACCAATTCATAAACCTTGGCAATTTCTTCGAGCGCTTCATTACAACAACCCGAAACAACCTTGACCACATTGTTCAACGTATGCTCTTTATCACCGGGGTTGATCCTTTCGGGCGAATAACCTACCATAAAATCCGTTTTGAATTTGAGTCCGGATTTTTTTTCTAGTACGGGAATACAATCTTCTTCGGTGCAACCCGGATATACGGTGGATTCAAAAACCACATAATCTCCTTTTTTCAAAACTTTGCCCACCGTTTCAGTGGCAGAAAGCAGTGGATAAAGATCAGGTCGTTTATAAGTATCAATCGGAGTGGGAACAGCCACTATATAAAAATTGGCTTCTTTTAAGTCTTCTAACTTATTCGTGAAGGTGATATCACATCCTTCAAATTCTGTCTGGTCGAGTTCTTTGCTTGGGTCAACGGAACTATTTAACTGAGAAATTCTTTTAGCACTAATGTCGAATCCGATCACCGATATTTTTTTGGCAAAAGCCAAAGCAATCGGCAAGCCCACATAGCCCAATCCAATAACGGCCAGCTTTTTTTCTTTACTCACCAAGTGGTTATACATACGGGTTCGATTTATAGATCCGTTCAATAATTTCTACCACTTTCATCCCTTCAAGGGCGTTGGTGGAAGGGGAATTATTTCCGCCTAAGGTATCAATTACATTTTGAATTACCAGCGGGTGGTTATTGGCCGAGCCTTTATAAGTTCCGTAATCGTTGGGGGGATTGGTTTCCAGGAGATCCGGCATTTGATAATTTTTTATGTGACAATACTCCACCTTGTCCATATATTGTCCCCCAATACGAAGACTTCCGTTACTGCCTATCACCGTTACACTGCTCTCCATATTCTTATCCCAAACAGCCGTTGAATAATTCAATACCCCAAAACCTGATTTGGCAAATTCAAAACTCACAATACCCGAATCTTCAAATTCAATCAATTCTTTATGACTGAAATTCTCAAACCGGGCACGAATATTATTGATATCTCCGAAGATCCAGTACATAATATCTACGAAATGGGAGAATTGGGTGAACAATGTTCCTCCATCGAGTTTTTTTGTTCCCTTCCAATGCGGCTTAGTATAATATCGTTCGTCGCGGTTCCAGAAACAATTAATTTCTACAAAAAACACCTTTCCTATAATCTCTTTCTCAACGATCTCGTGTAACCATTGTGAAGGTGGTGAATACCGGTTTTGCATCACCACAAAGATCTGACGGTTGTTTTGCAAAGCCGTAAAAATAATTTCTTCGCAGGCTGCTTTCGTTAAGGCCATTGGCTTTTCACAAACCACATGCTTGCCCGCTTTCAATACTTCGATGCAATGTTCCGCGTGCAGACCATTCGGTGAACATACATTCACCACATCAATTTCCGGATGTGCTTTCAAGAGATCCGTTAAGCTTCCGTAAAATTTTTCTTTCAAGTCATTTAAACCCAGATCAGACATTGATTTTGGATCGCAAACAGCCATAAGTTCGGCATCCGGATTTTGTCTGATCATTTCGGCATGTCGTTTTCCTATATGACCCTGACCTACAACCCCAAATTTTATTTTCTCTTTACTCATGCCAGTCTTTTTACCGAATCATTTTCAAGTTTGTATATCTGTTTACTTTCCGGACAAATCGCTTCACCATTTTTTCCAAATTCGAGTTGATGTCCATATTCGCTGATCCAACCCTGGTGTTTGCCAGGATTTCCGTACACCATTTCGTATGCTTTTACATTTTTGGTGATAACAGCCCCTGCGCCTATCATTGCATATTCACCAATAGTAATTCCACAAATAATAGTTGAATTCGCACCAATCGATGCACCTTTTTTTACTACAGTGGTTTTAAATTCTGCTTTTCTTACGATTGCACTTCTCGGATTGATCACATTGGTAAAAACCATTGATGGACCTAAAAAAACATCATCTTCACAGATCACACCTGTATAAATTGATATATTATTCTGCACTTTCACATTTTTGCCAAGAACCACCTTTGGTGAGATCACCACATTCTGACCGATATTACATTTTTCTCCGATCATAGCTCCGGGCATGATATGGCTGAAATGCCAGATCTTGGTGTCTGCGCCGATGGTGCACCCCTCATCTACTATAGCCGTATCGTGTTTGAAGTAACTCATGTATGTTTGTTATTCATTATTTTTCAATCGATGGCAGGGCTGCTCGGTAATATGTTGAGGCCTTTCATCAAAATTTCTTTCCGTATGGATCTTTAAACAACTCTTCAGCGGGAAGGCTTTTAAAATATTCATAGGTGATTTTTAAACCTTCTGTTCTTTCAACTTTCGGTTCCCAGTTTAATGTCTTTTTCGCCAGACCAATATCAGGCTGACGTTGTTTAGGATCATCCGCCGGTAATGGTTTATACACTATTTTCTGACTTGTTCCGGTCAACTTAATAATTTCTTCTGCAAATTCCTTGATTGTTATCTCCTGTGGATTTCCAATGTTCACCGGCTCTGCATAATCACTCATCAACAACCGATAAATGCCGTCAATGAGATCAGCTACATAACAAAATGAACGGGTCTGGCTTCCATCACCAAAAACAGTAATGTCTTCTCCTCTTAAAGCCTGACCAATAAACGCCGGTAATGCTCGTCCGTCATTTAACCGCATCCTTGGGCCATAGGTATTAAATATTCTCACGATCCTGGTTTCCACGTCATGAAAACGATGATATGCCATTGTAATTGCCTCCTGGAATCTTTTTGCTTCATCGTACACTCCCCGTGGACCAATCGGATTTACATTTCCCCAATAATCTTCGGTTTGAGGATGTACCAGCGGATCACCATAGATCTCGGAGGTAGATGCAACCAGAATCCGGGCTTTTTTTGCCAGGGCTAGTCCTAATAAATTATGCGTCCCAAGTGATCCTACTTTCAATGTCTGGATCGGAATTTTTAAATAGTCGATCGGACTGGCGGGTGATGCAAAATGAAGAATATAATTCAATTCACCCGGAACCGAAACAAATTTTGAAACGTCATGATGATGAAATTCAAAATCAGGATGTTTGAATAAATGTTCCAGGTTTCTGATGTCACCGGTGATCAGGTTATCCATGGCGATCACTTTAAATCCTTTCGAAATAAAAAGATCAGCCAGATGTGAACCTAAAAATCCGGCACCTCCTGTAATTAAAACTTTTTTTCCTTTTCCTTCCATACTATTTGATGGTCTTTCGCCCAATGCTATAATAAGTAAATCCTAGTTCTTCCATTTTATCAAGTGTCAGAAGATTTCTTCCGTCGAAAATTAATTTTGTGTTCATTCGCTTAATAATCTCTTCAAAATCGGGTGTTCTGAAAATAGCCCATTCAGTGGCGATAATCAGTGCATCGGCTGCATCAAGTGCATCATATTGGTTATCTGTTAAGCGGATCTTATTCCCCAATAATCGTTTTACATTTGGCATTGCTTCCGGATCATAAGCAGATACTAAGGCGCCACTTTTCAATAATTCATCAATGATCTCCAGTGCCGGTGCTTCACGAATATCATCAGTATCCGGTTTAAAACTTAACCCCCAAACTGCAAACTTTTTCCCTTTGATGTCGCCAAAATGCGTTTTTATTTTTTCGACAAGAATTTTTTTCTGTTTCTCATTGACCTGGGTAACGGATTTCAGAATCTTGAAATCGTAGTCCTGATCGTCTGATGATTTGATCAATGCTTTTACATCCTTCGGGAAACAACTTCCACCATATCCAATACCTGGAAATAAAAATCGCTTTCCGATCCGATCATCTGTTCCGATACCATAACGTACCATATCCACATCAGCTCCCAGCTTTTCGCAAAGCAAAGCAATTTCATTCATGAAGGATATTTTTACAGCCAGAAATGAATTCGCAGCATATTTCGTCAGTTCTGCCGAACGAACATCCATAAATATGATCGGGTTCCCGCTTCTCACATAGGGAGCATACAATTCACTCAGTATTTTTTTTGCTTTTTCCGAATTTGTACCGATAACGATACGATCGGGTTTCATAAAATCTTCTACAGCAAAACCTTCTCTCAGGAATTCAGGATTGGATACCACGTCAAATTCCACTTTTGATTTGGTTGCAATTGCCTTGTGAACCAAATCCGCTGTTCCAACCGGTACTGTACTTTTGTCGATCACGATCTTATAATCTGTGATGCATTCTCCAAGTTGGTCGGCTACTTTCAGTATATAAGAGAGATCGGCGGATCCATCTTCACCGGGTGGAGTTGGCAACGCAAGAAACAGAATGGTTGCATTTTTTATTCCTTCATTCAGATCAGTGGTAAATTTGAGACGACCTTGTTTGATATTTCTGTCAAAATAAACATCTAATAATGGTTCATAGATCGGAACTTTTCCGTTCTTCATTTTTTCCACCTTAGCTGCATCAATATCAACACAGGTTACCTGATTGCCGGTTTCGGCAAGACAGGTACCGGTTACCAGTCCAACATATCCTGTTCCTATTACGCAAATATTCACTTTGATTCGATTATTTTTTATAAAACTTTACTATGGTACTGCATATATAATCAATCTGCTCCTCATCTAATTCTGTATGCATGGGCAAAGATATAACAGAATCGCAGAGTTTTTCCGATATTGGAATATCTCCCTTTCTGTAACCCGCAAGATTATAAGCTTTCTGCAAGTGTAATGGTATAGGATAATAAATTTTAGTGGGAATATTATTTCTATCCAGCTCCTCTTTTAGGGCATCACGGCTACCATTGGTTGTTGTTAATGTATATTGATGGAAAACATGGGTCGACCGGGGATCCCGATAAGGGATTCTCAGGCCATCCAACTCTTTTAGCCGATCATCATATGCAGACGCGGCTTTTTGACGGGCTGCATTGTATTCATCCAGATACTTCAGCTTTACATTCAGGATGGCAGCCTGCAAGCTGTCAAGCCGTGAATTAACGCCAATGATATCATGATAATAACGCTTCGATTGACCATGATTGGCAATGGTTTGTGCCTTTTCTGCCAGGGTTGCATCTTTGGTAATAATGGCCCCTCCATCACCATAACATCCAAGGTTTTTTGAAGGAAAGAACGAAGTGGTTCCCATATTACCTATCGTTCCACAATATTTTTCACTTCCATCGGCAAAAAAATATTTGGTGGATATAGCTTGCGCCACATCTTCAATAATCAGTAAATTGGATTCGGTGGCCATTTTCAAAATAGGTTCCATCTGGGCGCTCTGACCAAAAAGGTGTACCGGTAAAATGGCTTTTGTCCTGGGTGTGATAGCTTCCTTTATTTTTTGAGGATCTATATTGAAGGTTTTTTCATCCACATCCACAAAAGTGGGGATGAGATCAAGTAAGGCGATCACCTCGGCTGTAGCGGCAAATGTAAAAGCGGGTGTGATCACCTCGTCACCAGGATTTAATCCAAGTGTCATCATGCTGATCTGCAAAGCATCGGTACCATTTGCACAGGGCACGATATGGCAGTTTCCAAGATAACTGGATAAATTCGTCTTCAGGATTTTTACGGCCTCACCATTAATAAAGGAAGTGGAATCAATCACTTCTTGAATAGCTTTGTCGACCTCAGGTTGGATTTTAGTGTATTGGGTCTTTAGATCAACCAGCTCTATTTTCCTCATATTAGTGACTCGAATGGGCGAATATAAGTAATAAATTACTTAATTTGCGGTTATAATCAAGTTCAAAAGGAAAATCAATTGATAAGACTCAGGTTTTTAATTCTCTTAGTGGTTGCAGGATTTGTCATAAAGGAGGCAAAAGGTCAATATGCTAATGTAAGAGACAGTGTTGTTTTTGCTCCGATGATCATGCCCACAGTTGGTTTTCATTTCCCACTAGCAGATGTGCAGGAGACCTATAAATTTACGTATCATCTGGGTGGACAATTTCTTATCAAAAACAGAAAAAACTGGTTGTATGGATTTAGTGGGGAGTTTATGTTTGGAGAAAATGTGGGTGTACCTGGTTTTGCTCAACATATTTACCCGGTCTATGGTGTAGGAGGAACCACCCCTTCGGTTTCTTTGGGAATGAGGGGTTTTAATTTTATGGCGCAGGGAGGTAAGATCATTCCAATTGGTGTACATTCAGTAAAAAAGGACCGAACCTCTAAACTGAAATTTAAACCCAATCCAAATTCCGGTTTTATGTTCATGTTTGGGGCAGGGTTTTTACAACACCAGATCCTGATGGAATTTCGAGGCGATGATGCACCACAAGTGCAGGATGATTATAAAAAAGGATATGATCGTTTACATTATGGTTTTGCTATGTCACAATTTATAGGCTATATCTACATGGGCAATAATCGGTCGGTAAATTTCTTCGCGGGTGTTGAATTCATTGAAGGATTTACCAGGAACCGAAGGGTTTATAATTATGATACGGAGTCCCCGGATGTACGTGATAAATATGACATTTTTATTGGATTGAAAGCGGGCTATATTTTCCCGTTCTATAGAAAAGGAACAGGTGCCACCAATAAGTCAAAGGAGAAAGAATATTTCTATAAATAATCCTGTCGGATGTTTTTCTATAATCTAGCGATCAAGGCTTATATTTTTCTTATCTACCTGGTTTCCCCTTTTCATTCCAAAGCAAAAAAAACTATTTCCGGACGAAGGAATTTTTTCAAGCTGCATCCACCAACCCAAGGCGGAGAGCCTTACATCTGGTTCCATTGTGCTTCTCTGGGTGAATTTGAACAGGGTAGACCACTGATTGAAATGATCAAAAAAAATCATCCTTCAAAAAAAATACTGCTTACTTTTTTTTCACCATCCGGATTTGAGATAAGGAAAAACTATGAATACGCAAATGAGGTAGTTTATTTGCCTTTTGATTCGAAAAGGAACGCGAAAAAATTTCTCGAAACTTTCTATATTGAAATGGCGGTATTTGTAAAATACGACCTATGGCCATATTATCTTCAGGCATTACAGGATAAAAGGATCCCAACATATCTGGTAAGTGCAACTTTCAGAAAGGATCAGCCATGGTTCAAATGGTATGGTGGATTTTTGAAAAAGATCCTGCAAAATCTGAATTCCATTTATGTGCAGGACAAAAATTCTTTACAAATAGCCGAGGATGCTGGTTTTAAAAATGTGATGATTTCGGGGGATATGCGCATCGACAGGGTTCTTGAAATTAAAAATAATCAATCTGATGCGAAGGACTTGGACCAACTGCAGCCAAATCAAA
>JANWKQ010000105.1 GCA_025451295.1 Flavobacteriales bacterium
CACAGATAAAGTTGATTCCCCCAATTTGATTCAGTAATGTCTTCTGCTTTTCGATTTGTCGAGCAAACAAAATAGTAGTACTTACTGTCTTCTATGGCAAAAGAATTCCCGATGTTCCATTTATCTCTTGTAAATGTCGTTCCAGCTGTCTTAGTACCATATTGATCAAACAATTGGATATTTAAATTGAAATCATTGTTATTGTAGTAATATATTCTGTCTGAAAGTTGGCCAATATCCTGAATTCTAAAAGTATTATTCCCTTTCACAGTTGTCAAAACAGTTGTGCACCTAATTGGATCTTTAAAATCACATATTTGAAGAACGGCTTTGTCTGTCTTAACGTAGATTTTTTTCTCTTGAATCCAATAATTATGAATATACTTTAAGCTGTCAATCCGTTGCCGCTTTATTTCATTTAGGTTTGAATCCATTGTGAATAACCAAACATTGAAATATTCAACATTGTCTACCGATTGAGTGCTGTGCTTGGAATCGGTATATATTCTGGTAAGAAAAGACAGTGTGCTATCCTCATTCTGAAATATTCTGAAAGAACTCATCAGTCCTACAGCTTCGGCAAGCGTCCCATGAGTATTTGCAAATATTCTGGTCTCAAGAGTTTCTCCAAGTTTATTTAGAACTTTCACTTGTAAATCATAGTCTAAAAACTTATTGAATCTCTTAAGTCCATTTTCAGCCGCTCCAAGTAATAGGATTTTGCCATTTGGTAATTGAAAAATTGAAGAAGGATATCCTTCATAATACTTTTCCCATTCTAATGAACCCTTATTGTCAGTTTTGATTAGATGAATATTGTTGGGATAGTTTGGATATTCAGGTAAGTATTCTCCGACAGTTCCGAGAATCAGAAAGCCACCATCCTGGGTTTCTATTACGTCAATGCCTTTGTCAATATTGTTTTTAGCTCCAAAATTTTTGTACCATTTAAGATTTCCTAAAGTGTCAGACTTGGCAAGAAAGATTTGGTTAGAGTTTCTGTCAATTTGGGGTAGATCGGGAACAAAATCATCATCAACACTAGTTCCGAAACAAACAATTTCGTTGGAACTTGTCATTTGCACCTTTATTAAGTCTAGAATTCGGGTTGGTCCAAAAGGAATACCTTTCATTGTCTGAGACTTTATTGTCAAAAACGAAATCATGAAAAATATGGTGAATAAAATTTTCATTTGAATGACACCTAACTACCGGATTGTCGTAACTAAAGTTAAGCTAATTTCTCTAATTTCAATGAATTAGTAAAATCATCTTTGTTAAAAACCTGTTGACAAAACAAAAACTCATTTATTAACAGGTTGCCAGAAATATTGGCAAGCGCCCCCGATTGAAGCGACATCCTTTTCCCATAGGAAAAGATAAAGCGTAAAGCGGGTAAAGGCGCCCTAAATAATCCTTCGACAAGCTCAGGATGACAAAAAATAATGAATTGTATTAATCGTAAAACGTAAATCCCGAATACTATCTCAACAAATTAATTTGCCCGATGAATTCGTGGTAATCACCAAAAATATCGATCACCTCTACACGATAGACATATACATCCTGCTTGGCAGGGAGTTCTTTATAAATTCCATTCCAACCCTTCGTTACAGGATCAGTACCGGACATCGTTATTAAGTTCTCGCCCCAACGATCGAAGATACGCATGGTTACATCCGTTAAATTATATCCGTAGACCATAAAGAAATCATTCATCCCATCCTCGTTCGGCGTAAATGAGTTAGGTATATAGATCGTGAAGGTAGGTTTTACATAAACAATGGCCTGTGCCGTATCAACACAACCAAAATTGGTAGTAGTTACCAGTGTCATGGTATAGTAGCCTGTATCAGGATACTCCACATAGTCTTCAAAATTGGTGCTCGTAGCTCCATTCCCAAAATCCCAGTAATAACTATCTCCCAATACCGAAAGATTGATCGTTCTGCAAACATTGTGGATCACATCCAGATCCGTTGGCGTATACGTAAACGAAGCCGTTGGTTTTGGATGTACCGTTATATAATTCGGACGTGTAAAACTGGTATCGCAACCATGATCTGAAACAGCATATAAAGTAATGCTATAGGTATTTTCCATATTCGGATACATGATGCTCGGTTCAAAACCACTTACCACCGGATTTCCATCATCCAGATCCCAGGTATAATTAACAGTACCCGAATTGATGGTCGTTAGATTATCAAACATCACGGTGAATGGATAACATCCTTCCAAAGGACCGGCTGTAAAATCAATATTGGGCATTGGCCATACATTAAAACTACGGGTGGCCGTATCCACACAACCATGATCGGAAGTTGCGATCAGTTGAGTATTATAAAGTCCGTCTGTATTATATTCGATCTGCGGATTTTGTAAACCATTGTCAGGAAGCAAAGGATCACCAAAATCCCAGGTATAGTCAACAATGGCACCGCTGCTGATGTTTGATGTATTATTATATACGGAGAAATCGCCCAGACAAACTTCGGTTACGGTATAGGCAGGGTTGGGAACCGGCCAGATGTTGATAGGCTGTACGATCGTATCTAAACAGCCTTCATCTGTGGTAATAATTAACTGTACATTATAAACTCCCGGAGCACCATTGTATAAATGATCCGGATTTTGTGTGTTGTTGATGTTCACTCCGGGTTCAACCGTCCAGTCCCAATCAATGACATTCGCATTGGCGACTACCGACTGATCAATAAAATGTGCCGTATCGTACGGACAAACATCGGCTACATTAAAACCAGCCGTTGGAATATTTCTATTGGTAAAGGGTTGTACAAGGGTATCGGTACATCCATCTGCATTGGTTACCACGAGTTGGATATTCCATGTTCCTGAAACCGCATAGGTATGGTTAACAGGTGTGCCTGCTCCCGTATTCAAATCTCCAAAATCCCAATCGAAATTGGTAATGGCACTGCTGCCACCCAGAGATCCGTTATCGGAAAATGTATTGGTTAATCCGCAACCCGTAGGTGTGGTAAAATTAGCAGTGGGTAAACCGGCCACCGGAACATTTACAATAGCTGTATCTGAACAACCCGCGGTAGAGGTAGCAATAAGTGTTACGTTATACCCACCTGAATTCGGATATTGATGAGAAGGATTTTGTAAAGTGGAGGTAGCACCTGCATCATCGAAATCCCAACTCCATTGGTTGATCGTATTACCAGTTCCGGTACAAGTGGATGTATCTGTAAACTGAACCAATCCGCAATTGTCTGCAAAAGTAAATCCTGCGGTGGTGATCACCGGATTAACCAATGCATTTAATACCGCCACACAACCTGTAACCGAAGTAATGGTACAGGTAATATTGGTAGCACCCGGAATTGGATTGGTGATCACGATGGATTGTGTTGTTTCGCCTGTACTCCATGCATAATTAGAGAATCCATCAGGTGCAGTTAAGGTGGCCACTGTATCTCCCTGACAATATTGAACCAAAATTTCAAGTGGACTACATTCTCCTGTGAGATATGCATATCCAAAATGTGCACCCTGTTCCTGTACGCAACCTGCAACCCTTGCACGAATCGTAACGGTTTGTCCCATGTATGCAGTAAGGTCAACCCCTACTTTTTCCCAATCTTTCCATTGTACCGACCCTACCGTTTGGAATCCGGGGATACCAAGACCGGCAGCTACTTCATAATATGTACAGGGAATAATATTATTGAACTGGTCCATCACCATGATCTCAAATTTTGGTTGTTGGTCTGGTGTATGACCTCCATCGTTTAACACCACTGCATAATTATAAATGAAAAGTGCATTGGTAGGATCTACCACCATGGAATAAGATAACTGAGATGCTGCACCACCCGTATTTGGTTGACTGTTTAACCGGGCCGAAACAGTATATCCCGGAGGAATAAATTGCAATCCACCCGCAGTATTTGGATCGATACCCGGAACTGCCATAATATTATGATAAGCAGGTGTAATAATTCCTGGAACGGTGAGATTAAAAGTCTGTGGAGTATTGTACGTACCGGTGGTTCCTACCCAGTTGGTGAAATTACCCATGGTAAAATCGGCATTCGGACAATTTTGGGAAAAGGCAACATTCGTCAATAAACTAACACTGAGAATGAGGAGGGAAATAAGTTTGGGTAAATGTTTTTTCATAGCGCCGTTGTTTAATAATTGGGTCTATTTCATTTCAGCGTAATATTGGTTATTTCAAATTTTTCGAATTCCCGGTAATTTTTTTTGTTGACGAACTGTTTAAAGACCACAAAGCGGTATTCACTACTTGTTAATGTGCTTGAGCCAGAATTTGCAAAATCACAATCTCCCTGTTGAATGCTATTGGGGGGTAAATTAAAATCGTATCGATATTCGTCGTTATTGCAGGTAAGACATCCGGTTCCCTTATAATAGGAATCCACCCTGAACGAAATGTTTTGTGCAGTGGATGAAGTATTGGTGATCTTTAAAAAAATATATTCAGCCTGAACAGTGCCTTCAGAAAAATTGCAAACCACAGGGTCGCTGTATTCGATGGTTATATTGTCAAGATTCTCTGTAATGGGGTGCCAGGTAGTTTCGTATCCGCTCCAGCCTTGTGCATTTAGATGACCGGTAATCAATACCGTAAGGCAGAAAGCCAAACATAGGATTGGTGGTAGACATTTCCTCATAGCTCAGGGGTTATTAAAATTATATTAAAGATGCTAAAAAAAAGGGGAAAGTTGCAACTCTGGAGGCCTCTTTTACAGGACATTTGGTCCATTTGAAGGGGTAAAGAGCCAGCTATATCCGTTTAAGATAGGGTTTTAGTGGTAAAATGGGTGGGGGAAAGTTTTCAACAATTTTTGAAGGCCCCCTCTGGAGGGGGTCGCCAGGTGGCGCCTTTTTTGTTTCCCGCAGATTTACGCAGATCAACGCTGAATTACTTTTTCTCCGATAAATTTCCGCTGATGTGGCGCTATAGCGCATTCCATCTGCGTAAATCTGCGAGAAATAATTTTGCGAAGCGAAGCGGAGCAAATGGGGGCTAATAGCTCAGAATCTCCAGGATATACTCATCCTCCACCCGCAGGATCTGGATGGCATTGTTTTCCCATCCGTCGTTTTCGCTTTTTCTTTCGAAATAAAACTGGAAGGGAGGTTTAAGCTTTACATCTGTAATTTCTTTTTGCTGGTCGATGCAATTGCATAAATAAGGTCCGTAAGTAAACAACCGGCTCATGAGATCAGAACCAATTTTATAACCGGTAAAAGAATAATCAGTTGGATCCGCTTTTACCACACTCTGGTATTTCCTGATAAAATAATCGTACTTGGTTGAATCGGTAAAGTCGGCATAGGTAGCGATCGGAATATGCAGATTGAGATTCTTATAATAATCTGCTTCCACATTATTGAACTCGAGCCATCCTTCCGTTCCAACTAAACTAATGTTACCATTTTTACTGCCTTTATTGAAACCGGTAATAAAACTTTTTACGGTAGATTCTCTTGAATTCATATAGAATACCACATTCCTAACACCGCCTCCTTTAAAATAGGAAGATGGGCTCGCCCCTGATTTTATTTTATGGATACGTGTGGTATCGGTGATCCCCATTTCATCCAACGCCATTGAATATCCAAGATGCAATAAAGAATCTCTTTTGGTGCCGGTATTCACCAGAATAAAATTACAACCGGGATAGGTAACATCAAAATATTTCAATACTCTTTTGGCGAGTGTTTTTTCGGATGGGGTGATCTTGATTGCATACGGATTTCCCTCGAGCATCGAAACAGATTTCGTAAACGGTGATACGATCGGGATCTTGTTTTCAAGCGCAAACTGTGCTACCGGTTTAATGTTGGATGCGAAGAGCGGACCAATGATGAGATCCATTTGTTTGAGTTTATCAAAATCATATTGATCATCCACTACATCCGAATCATTCACAGCACTGGAATTCATCACAAAAAGTTTTACAGCCACCTTCATTTTGGCAGCAACGGAGTCAACCGCCATTTTAAAACCATAATAAAATTCAGTGGCAATTCTTGAACTGGCCTGGTTGTTTCCTTTAAACGGAAGAATAAGGGCCACTTTAAAGCTTTTCTTGTCAGACTTTACACTGTCGCAGTTAACAGTCACATTATTATTGGTAATTACGACCGGACGTGTTGTATCAGCCGGAATGATCACCGGCTCTATCACCTGCGTATTATTATTAGTTGAAACTGGAATATAGATCACTTCATCAAGCCTGAGCACCTGATTCCTGATCTGTGGATTGGCTTTTTCGATGTCGGCAATCGTTACATTGTATTTTTGTGCCAGGCCATACAGTGTTTCATCCTGCTTAACGATGTGTTTAACCAGTGTAATGGATGCATAACTATTGTTGATGGCATTTTTAGATGGGAATTTTAAGATCTGATCGATCTTCACCCCATTTTTAGCACTCGGATTGTATACATAAATGGTATCAATAGAAACTTCATAATGCTGAGAAATACCAAAAGCGGTCTCTTTTTTCTTCACCTGGTGAACAATAAATTCCCGGCCATTGATCACCTCGGTTGTTTGCGATGTTAATAATTGCAAAAAGAAAAAGATGGTAATAAAAAATGAGATCAGTTGCTTCATCGGTTATTTAATATTATTCCCATTCAATGGTTGAAGGTGGTTTAGAACTTATATCAAAAACGACCCTGTTAATTCCTTTTACCTGGTTAATGATCCTGTTGGATGTATCCGCCAGGAACTCGTAGGGGAGGTGTGCCCAATCAGCCGTCATCCCGTCGGTACTGGTTACTGCACGAAGGCAAATGGCATTTTCATAGGTACGTTCATCACCCATTACACCCACAGAATTAACGGGTAGAAAAATGGCACCCGCCTGCCAGACCTTGTCGTATAGACCGTTGTTTTTCAATCCTTCTATAAAGATATAGTCAGCCTCTTGCAAAATGCGTACCTTTTCTTTGGTAATATCCCCCAGAATGCGAATCGCCAGTCCGGGACCCGGAAAAGGATGACGCTGCAGGAATTTATCATCGATCCCCAACTGGACCCCAATTTTGCGGACCTCATCTTTAAATAGCATTCTCAATGGTTCAACTACTTTCATATTCATTTTTTCGGGCAAACCTCCCACGTTATGGTGTGATTTAATGGTAACCGAAGGCCCGTTCACCGAAACAGATTCTATAACGTCAGGATAGATGGTTCCTTGTCCTAACCATTTCACATTTTCAATTAAATGTGCTTCCTGGTCAAACACATCAATAAAAGTTTTACCGATGATCTTCCTTTTTTCTTCGGGATCTGTTTTACCGTTCAATAGATCCAGAAAACGATCTGATGCATCTACGCCTTTTACATTTAATCCGAGAGAACTATATCGTTCCATTACTTCTTCGAATTCATTTTTCCGAAGAAGACCGTTATTCACAAATATGCAATATAGATTCTTATCAATGGCTTTTTGTAAAAGCACTGCGGCCACGGTGGAATCCACACCTCCTGAAAGACCAAGTACTACTTTGTCAGCACCCAGTTGTGCTTTGAGCCTGGCCACTGTTTCGTCGATAAAAGAGGCAGCAGTCCAGTCGCCTTTACATTCACAAACATCCAGTACAAAATTTTTCAGGATTGTTTTCCCATCAGTGCTATGATACACTTCAGGATGAAACTGAAAACCAAATATTCTTTTTGTTTTATGTTCAAATGCGGCTACGGGAATAGAAGAAGTAGAAGAAATAATATTGAATTCACCACTTAGTTCTGTAATGGTATCACCATGACTCATCCATACCTGTGTGCCTGTGATCACATCTTTAAAGATCGGGGATTTGGTGCTTACCTGATCGAGATTGGCCCGACCATATTCACGATGATTGCTGGGTGTAACTTTTCCACCGGTGTTATTGGCCATCAACTGTGCACCGTAACAAATACCGAGTACCGGCACTTCACTGTTTTGCCAATCGTAGGTAGGGAAGGGAGCATTTTCCTGCAATACAGAAAACGGACTACCCGAAAGCACCACACCTTTTACCGATTCATCAATCTTTAGATCATGGTTAAAAGGATAGATCTCACAAAATACATTGAGCTCCCTTATTTTCCTTGCTATAAGCTGGGTATATTGTGACCCAAAATCTAAAATGATAATTTTCTGGTGCATTATGGGTGCAAAGATGCTAAAAAGGTTAAACGGTTCAAAGGGCTACGGGTCCAAAGTTTTAAGAAATTCCTAAAGCCAGTCTGGCCGTGGTGTAGATTGCCTTCGGCGCCCTTGTTTTATTTCCCGGGAATGCTACGCTTCGCTCCACAGTTTCTTTTGTTTCCCGCAGATTTGCGCAGATTTAAATGGAATTCGCTGCTACCCATTCTGTTCTATCCCATCCGGCGGATAGATTTACACAGATGCATGTCGCTATAGCGCCACATCAGCGCAAATCTATCGGAGAAAAAGAAATTCAGCGTGAATATGTGCAAATCTGCGGGAGATAATTTTTGCGGAGCGGAGCACAGCTGGAAACACTACTTCGCCGTGATCACAAACTCCGTCCTTCGGTTCTTAGACCTTCCGAACTCTGATTTATTGGACGATACCGGAACTTTTTCACCAAAGCCCTGGTGTTCCATTCGCATTGACGCGATACCAAGGGTTACCAGATAATCATAAACCGATTTTGCCCGGTCAGCAGATAATTTGAGGTTCGCATCATCGTCACCCACATCATCTGTATGTCCGTTCACACTGATCTTGATCTTCGGATTACTTTTTAGAAAAAAGCTGAACTGTTTAATGATGTATTTTGATTTATCATCCAGCACACTGGAATTGGTTGCGAAATTCACATCGTTCAACCTGAATTCCTCACCAATATCAATCTCTTTGGTTTCAAGATTCACTGTAGTGGGTTCTCCTTTATTCGTATCATCCTGCTTGATAATAGCACTTACAAAACCCACTGGTTTACGCTTGCTGATCGAATCTGCTTTGATGGCTACAAATACATCATGATCCGTGGTGAGGATAGCTACATAAGTTCCATCTGTGCTATCGATATCTACTACCGTTTTTTCATTGGTTACCATGTCTGTAAATTCAACCTGGCCACCTACCGCTTTGTTATCTTCGGTTTTTACAGTTCCTTCAATGAATAAAACTTCTTCCGGACGAGCTTCCTGATACAGATCAAAGGAAAATATATCTAATCCACCTGGGCCTTTTAATTTATCGTCCGTTCTATCCGTCGCAAAATATCCTGTTTTACCATCGAGACTTACGAAGAAACTGTTTTCATCATATTCAGTGTTGATCGGATAACCCATATTTTTTGGCTTCATCCAATTTCCGAGTGAATCTTTTTTGCTGTAGTAAAGATCATAGCCTCCCATTCCTTTATGACCTTTGCTGGCAAAATAAAGTGTCTGGCTGTCTGAATGTATAAAAGGCGTAAGTTCATTTTGTGGCGTATTGATCACATTGCCGAGATTCACAGGCTCTGTCCATTCACCTTTGTCATTTTTTGTGCTGATCCAAAGATCAGAACCACCTTGTCCGCCGGCTCTCATGCTGCTAAAGATCAACGTTTTTCCATCATATGAAATGGTAGGTTGCGAATCCCAAACATTCGAATTAATGGTATTACCCATGCTCATGAGTGGGCTCCACTTGCCATTTTTAAATTCGCTGTACCAGAGATCACAATATTCAACCATATTATTACCGCAGACCACGAAATACATATGTTTATTATCGGCGGTGATCGCAGCGGCCCCGTTATTGAATTTTTCATTAAAGGGTCGGTCCATTGCTGTGCCGCCATCATAATTTGAATTATTTTTATTGCTCGAGGTAAAAAGCTCTGCATAGTAAGGTTCTTTTCCTTCGTTCACTCCGGTAGGACGAATAAATGTTTTGCGGATATAAAAAAAGTGTCGGTTATCCGGACTTAAACTTCCCAGATACTCATCCTGTTCTGTACAAACACCTGCCACCGGATGCGGATCAAAAGGGACCGGTTTTGTAAACAGATCCACATAGGCTTCCAGGTCAGGAATAAGTGCTTTTACTTCATTGTATTTCTCATCATCGTCAATGTCATCAAACTCCAGAAATTTTTTATAATTGGTCAACGAACTTTTCCAGCTTTCTTCGTTCAGATAGATCATACCAAGCATATAGTATGAATACGGTGTATACTTCGGACAAATGGCATTTACCTGTTCAAGATGGTCTTTGGCCATCCCGAATTTTTTTGCTTTAAAATATCTTACCCCCAGTTCAAAATGAGCTTCATAATAATTTGGCTCTGCACTAATGGCTTTATTGAGAAGTTCTCTTTTCTCTTCACTGTCTTTTGCCTGTTCGCTTTGTTTAAAATATTTGAGGGCTGTTTTGGTAGTCGTGGGGTCACAGGCGGTTTTGTTCACACTGAATTTCTGGGCTGATAGGTTCAGCAGAAACAGGAAAGAAAGAATAACGATGGAGTAATGTTTGG